>JABLXG010000038.1 GCA_013178165.1 Anaerolineae bacterium | reverse complement strand
GATGGTCATTGCGCGGGTCTTCCAGGTCTGCAAAGTATGCGAGCAAGCTCGTTTCGGGTAGCATGGCAGCCTCCTTGTCGTTTGGCTGCCATTGTCCTACATTAGAGTTTCACATGCGATTGCCCTATGCCTGCGCGCACCCGCATGGCCGATGTATCGGCTGGCGCGGTACACTCTGCGATCACGGTTCGGTATTCTGTCCTGGAAGGTTCCTGCGCCATGCCGCTCCAGTTCCACTACCTGGCTCCCGTCCGACTGCCGACGGAAAAAGCCCACGGCCTCCAGATCGTCCATAATTGCGAGGCGCTGGCCGCCGCTGGCGCTGCTGTGACGCTCTACGCTGCCACCCGCTTTCAGCCGCCGGAGCTGCGCGGGCGGGACATCTGGACAGTCTACGATGTGCCGCGCGACGCCTTCCGGCTGCGCTATGTCCCGACGCTGGATCTGCTGCCACTGGCCGGGGGCCGGATTAACCGATTCACCCAGGCTGCGCACTACCTGCAGCTGGCGACCTACAGCGCCGCGCTGTGGCTGCTGCTGCGCAGTACAGCGGCAGACGCGGTGTACTACAGCCGCCATCCGCTGGTACTGGACGCGTTGCGCCGCTTCAAACCGTCGCGGCGGTTGTTCTGGGAAGTGCACAGCCTCTCCGCGGACAGGCGCAAACGGCAGGCGCAGGCCGATCTGGCACGGGCCATCGGCGGGGCGCTGACTGTCACCCGCCACATGGCCGACATGCTGGTGGAACTGGGCGTCCCGGCGGAACGGGTGCTGGTCGTCCCGGATGGCATCCGCGCGGAACGCTTCGCCGCCATGCCCGGCCAGGCGGAGGCGCGGGCAGCGCTGGGCCTGCCGCCGGAGGCGTTCATCATCGGCTACATGGGCCGCCTGCACACGCTGAACATGGGCAAAGGTGTCGATGACCTGATCCTGGCCATCGCCCGCCAGCCGGAGCGTGCCCTGCACCTGTTGCTGGTCGGCGGCCCGGAGGAGATGGCGGCGGCTTACCGGGTGCAGTGGGTGGCGCTGGGCCTGCCGCCGGAGCGTTTTCACGCGCCGGGGCAGATCGCCGCTGCGGAAGTGCCGCGCGCGCTGGCGGCCTTTGATGTCGCCGTCATGCCGTTCCCCTGGACGGAGCACTTCGCTTACTACGCCAGCCCGGTCAAGCTGTTCGAGTATATGGCCAGCGGGCGGCCCATTGTGGCGACCGATCTGCCCAGCACGGCTGAGATCGTCCGCCATGAGGAAACAGCGCTGCTTGTTCCGCCCTCGGACGTGGACGCGCTGGCGGCGGCGCTGGCCCGCCTGCAGGATGACCCGCCGCTGCGTACCTGCCTGGCAGAAAACGCCCGGCGGCTGGTCTTTGAGCGCTATACCTGGGCGGCGCGGGCAGCGCAAATCCTGGACTTCGTGCAGCGCAGGTAAAGGGCACCTCTACCTTGACTTGCCCGGCGCGCCTGAAAGCTGGACGTGTTTCGTGCTACACTGAAAGTATCGCCGGCTTGAGCGCACAGGAGGCAGTCATGCCCACGTATGTCATGCTCAGCAACCTGACCGACGAAGGCTCCAAGACGATCAAGCACAACCCGGAACGGATCAAAGAGGTCAACGCTGAACTGGAGACGCTGGGGGTCAAAGTTGTGGCCCAGTACGCCACGCTTGGCCCGTACGATTTCGTCAACATCGTGGAAGCCGCGGATAACCTGGCCGTCGCCCGTGTTTCCGCAGAACTGGCCTCGCGCGGGACGATCCGGCTGACCACCCTGCCGGCCATCGATATTGACTCGTTGATTGCCGCTCTCAAGTAGAGTCTTTGCCCCAGGAAGGACAAAAAAACGCACAGGCTGCCCCGTTAACGGGACAGCCTGTGGCTTTTTCAACGCCGAACGGCGGGCTGGCTAACGGCCCAGCCGCACCTGAAGCTGCTGCCGCAGCAGCACCGGCTCGCAGCCGGAGAGGCAATCCTGTGTCCGATCGCGCAGGCGCAGCTGGTCAGGCACCCCATCGCAATCGCAGTCGCAGTCGCGCAGGCGCAGCCGGTCAGGCTCCCCATCCTGCAGGCTGTCCTGAGCGTGCAGGCGCAGCTGATCGGGCACGCAGTCGCAATCCTGCACGTTGCAATCCTGCAACATGATCTGATCGCGACTCTGCTGGCGCAGGCGGTCCCCACCGCCCTGCGCCGCGACCACTGACGCCATCGCCAGCAGCGCCACCAGCACAATCACTGCCATCCCTTTGCTCACTACCCGGTCAGACATGCTCAGTTCTCCTTGTGACTATGTTGGATGTTGGTACGACAGGCATCACAGGGGCCCCTGTTCGCCATCTGACTTCGCCATTAAAACCGCGCCAGGGGGGGGTAATGTCACACTTTTTTTCATGCGCTGCCAGGAAAATCACAGAAAACAGGTCAATCAGGGTCGGCAAGAGCCAGCCTGTGGCAGCAACCGGCTCCGGAAAACATCGAGGGCGCTGCTGCGCCCCCGATGCCTGTACGCTATTGAACCACTGCCCACACTCATTCCCGGCGGCGGCCCCCTTTGAGCTGGCTGGTCAGCTTCTCAAAGCCTTCCCAGTCGCCCTTGGCCGCCAGCGCCGCCTGTTCCGGCCAGGTCTTGGGCGCGCCGGGGAGAATGTGCACGCCTGTGGCCCGCAGGTCGGCCTCCAGCCTGTCCGGGTCGGTGGCGGCAAGCTGGGCGAAGGTTGTGATGCCCATCGCCCGCAGGGCAGCGTCAACCTTGGGGCCAATGCCCTCGATGCGCCGCAGATCATCGGGCGCGGCGGGAGCAGCCGCTTCACTGACCGCCACAGGCGCAGCCTCCGCCGGGGCTGGTTCAGTTGCTGCTGGCGGCTCCGGAGCGACGGCAGCCTCTATTGCCTGTGCTTCGGCTGCGGCGGCAACCGGCTCAGCCGGGTGCGCAGCCTCCTCAACCTGGCTGGCGCCGGGGCGGTAGCCCTGCGCGGAACGCGCTGACCCGCGTAACGCCCACCACAACAGCACGACCAGCACGACGGCGGCAATAAACAGAATCAGCCAGAAGCCCAGTTGATCGCTGGTCGCTTGCTGCTGAAGACCGGAGAACCCAAGCTGGCTCAGGCTGCCGAGCAGCAGCCCCACAAGAATCAGGTTGCGCCGAAACATAAACCACCACTCCTTACACCTACACAGGTCAGAAGGAAACAGCATACTATATGCCGGCTTGCCGACCATGGCAGAACCGGGAAAGCAACCTGCACGCCCACTACCGACGGCGCTGGCCCGCCGCCGGATGGCGCTCTCCGGCGACCTTGCGGCAGTCGGCGAACACTGGACTCTCCCTAACTATACTGGAAAGTGGGCAAAAGGACATAAGCCCGCTTCTTCAGTCTTCAGCGGACGCGGGTGCAGTTCGGCGTAGACCCTGGCAACAACCCGAAGAAGAGATCAGGAAACCGGGATGCCAGGAGATGGAAAGGCTAAAGGCAACCCTGCCACGTCTCAGGCGGCTTCCCGGCCTCTTTTCCTAAGCCAGTTTGTCAGTCTGGAAGGACCTATCCAGACGAAGGGGATATAATCGGGGTATCTCTGCGCTGCCCGTACACGCCGGCTGTACCACCCGACCTCAATTATCTGGAGCAAGAACGCTTATGGTTTCCACGCAAACCTATGCCGTTGAGGATTTCGCCGCCGAACTGCGGCCGCACCTGAAGGGCGCTATCCGCACCGATCACTTCAACCGTGTCCTGTACAGCACCGACGCCAGCATTTACCAGGTCATGCCGCTGGCCGTGGTGCTGGCAGAAACGCCTGAAGATGTGATCGCCACGATGGAAACCGCTGCCCGCTACGGCCTGCCTGTCCTGCCACGCGGTAGCGGCACCAGCCTGGATGGCCAGGCGGTCAACGAAGCAGTGATCATCGACATGTCGCATCTGGGCCGCATCCTGGAGGTCAACGCCCCGGAGCGATGGGTCAAAGCCCAGCCGGGTCTGATCCTGGCCCGTCTGAACAGCGCCATGGCCCAGCGCGGGCTGATGTTCGGTCCTGACCCGGCTACCGACAATCGCGCTACCCTGGGCGGCATCTGCGGCAATAATTCTACCGGCTCGCACAGCATCCTCTATGGCATGACCGCCGACCATGTGATCAGCATGGAGGTCGTCCTGGCCGATGGCAGCGTGGTCACTTTTGGCCCGCTGGAGGACGCTGTGATCGGCCAGAAGGCGGCGCAGGATACGCTGGAAGGCCAGGTCTACCGCCACATCCCGGCCATCCTGGCGCAAAAGGAAGCCGCCATCCGCGCCCGGTTGCCGCGCACCTGGCGGCGCTGCGGCGGCTACAACCTCGACCGCCTGCTGACCGGCGACACCAGCCAGATCCCGCTGGCTCCCATCCGCTGGACAGACCCACGCTTCAACCTGGCCCGGCTGATGGTTGGCAGCGAGGGTACACTGGGTGCGATCCTCAGTGTGACGCTCAACCTGGTGCCACGGCCCCGGCAGCGGGCGCTGACCATCCTGCATTTTGACGATCTCAACGCCGCGCTGGAATCCGTCCCCGCGCTGCTGGAGGTGGATCCGAGCGCGGTGGAACTGCTCGACCGGATGCAGATGAACCTGTGCCGCCAGTCGCCCTCCTGGGCGCCGCGCCTGAGCTTTGTCAGCGGCGATCCTGCCGTCATCCTGATCACGGAGTTCTATGGCGAGGACGAGGCCGACCTGGTGCGCAAGCTCGACCGGCTGGACGCTCAGATCACCGCCCGCGGCATCCCCGCCAGCGATTACCGCCCCCGCATGCTCGACGCGGCTTCCCAGGCCAACGTGTGGGCTGTGCGCAAGGCCGGGCTGGGGTTGCTGATGAGCCTGCGTGGGGACGCCAAGCCGGTGCCTTTCATCGAGGATGTGGCCGTGCCGGTGGAACATCTGGCTGCTTACGTGCGCGATCTGCAACGTGCGGCGGATGAGGTGGCGGTCACGCTGGCGACTTACGCCCATGTCAGCGCCGGCTGCCTGCATGTCCGCCCGATCCTCAATTTGAAGGCGGAGGAAGATATCCAGAAGATGGTACATCTGGCGCGCACGGCCTGCGACCTGGCGGTCAAATACGGCGGGGCGTGGAGTAGCGAGCACGGCGACGGCCGCTCGCGCTCCTGGCTCAACCGCCACTTCTTCGGTGACGAGGTATACGAAGCCTTCCGGCAGGTCAAGGCGGCCTTTGACCCGGAAAACCGCCTGAACCCCGGCAACATCGTCGACGCGCCGCCGATGACCGAGCACCTGCGCTTCGGCCCCGATTATGCCACCCTGCCGCTTTACGAGCACCTGGACTGGTCGGCGGACTTTGGTTATGCAGGCGCGATTGAGATGTGCAACGGGGCAGGGGATTGCCGCAAGCTGGACGCGGCGACGATGTGCCCCAGCTACATGGTCACCCGCGAGGAGGAGCACAGCACGCGCGGGCGGGCCAACCTGCTCCGCGCAGCCATGAGCGGCCTGATCCCCCGCGATCAGCTCTTTGGCGACCGGCTGGCTGAGGCGATGGAGTTGTGCATTTCCTGCAAAGCCTGCAAGGCGGAGTGCCCCTCCGCGGTGGACATGGCCAAGATCAAGCTGGAATGGCAGGCCCACCGCTACCAGCACACCCGGCCCTCCCTGCGCACCTGGCTCTTTGCCAACATGCCGGTCTTTAGCCGGGTGGGTAGCCTGTTCCATCCGCTGGCCAACGCTGTCCTGCAGAACCGTCTGACCGCTGTCCTGCTGGATGTGACGCTGGGCATCGACCGGCGGCGCAAGCTGCCGCGCTTTGAAAGGGCGTTCCTGAGCCGCAAGCCGGAACCAACGCCAACCGGCAACAAGGTTGTGCTGTATGTGGACACCTGGGCTAACTACAACGAGACGGCCATCGCTCAGGCCGCCTTTGACGTGCTGACTGCCGCCGGTTACGAGGTGATCATCCCGCCTTACGCCTGCTGTGGGCGGACGTACCTCTCCAAAGGCTTTGTCAAACAGGCCAGGGCCGCCGCCGACAAAGTGATGGACATCCTGGCTCCCTACGGGCGAGCGGGCATCCCCATCGTCGGGCTGGAGCCGTCCTGCATCCTGACCATCCGCGACGAACACCAGTACCTGAGCGACCACCCCGACCGGCAGGCGGTGGCTTTCAACACCTATACCTTTGAGGAATTCGCCGCCCTGCACGCCGACGAGTGGGCCGATCTCTTTGAGCCGGATACCACGCCCTGCCTGTTGCACGGCCACTGCCACCAGAAGGCGCTGGTCGGCACCAAACCGGCACACCGGACGTTGGGGCTGGCTCACCGCGGTGTGGAGGAAGTCGATTCGGGCTGCTGCGGGATGGCCGGGGCCTTCGGCTACGAGAAGGAGCATTACGCCCTCTCCAAAGAGATGGCCTTCCGCCGCCTGATCCCGGCGGTAGATAGCACACGCCCGGAGGTCACCATCGTCGCGGCAGGCACCAGTTGCCGCCACCAGATCAAAGACTTCACCGGGCGGCAGGCGCTGCACCCGGCGCAGGTCCTGGCCGCGCGGCTGAAGAAGTGAGGCAGGGACAAAGCCGTGCCGGCTTGGGTGAACTGGAGGCTACAGAGAGGATCGCCGCCTGGCAGCGTTCGCTGCCGCGCTGAGGAGCACCAGGATGGTCGCGCCGCTGATGGCCAGGCCGATCGCCACCGGAGCCGGGCGGAAGGCCAGCAGGACGGTGTGTTCGCCCGGCGTATCGATGTAAACCGCCCGGAAGGCCGTGTTAGCCCGGTAGATCGGGACTGACTGGCCGTCGATGAACGCCTGCCAGCCAGGGTACCACGTCTCGGCCAGCACCAGGTAGGCCGGGGCCGGGGTGTTGACCACCACCGCCAGCGCGCTGGGTTCGTACACAGTGAAGAAGAGACTCCCCCCTGGCGGTGTATCGCCGTCCAGTGCCGGGCCGCCTTCCACATACACGACCGCGTTTGCGTCCCAGGCCGGGGCGTGGATGGCCTCCCAGGCAGCTTCCGGCGTTTCCACCGGGGTAGCGCGGTAGACCAGGCGGGCCAGCGGCTGCGCCCCGGTGTTGAGGTAGATCGTCACGCCGGAGGCCGCCTCGTAGACCGGGACGAAGGTTGCGTCGCCGGGCGGCGCGGCTCCGCTGGCGGCAATCACATACTTGGCTCCCAGAAAGTTGTAGGTTGGCGAGCCGCGCCGTCCCACCCCCCAGTAGTAGGCGTCATAGGCGGCCAGGGCCAGCGGGTTGCTGACGCCGGTGATGTCATATAGCTGCCCGCCGTACAGACTGGCGCTGTCCGGTTGCCAGCCGGGAGCCGCCCCCTCGATACGGAAGGGCGCGTCCGGTGCGGCCTGCAGCCAGGCTACCGCGTCGGCGTGATCGTAGCCTGTGCGCGGATCTTCCGCCTGAACCTCGATCCCTGCGCCGAAGGCGATCAGTTCCGCCGCCACCAGTGCGGCGACGATCCACCCCGCCGACCGCCGCCAGAGCGCACTGCCGCGCGCTGTCAGCGTTTGTAGCGCCAGCGCGGCCAGGCCCGCCGCAGCGAAATCCGCCAGCAGGACGAACCGCGCCGGAGCGCGCAGGCTCCCGAAGCCGGGCAGAATGGCATAGGCCAGGCGGTGGAGGGGGAAGTACCCGCCCAGCGCCAGCAGGAAGCTCAACGCCGCCGCCAGCGCCAGGAAGACGGCCAGGCCGTCGCGGCGGCGCAGACCATGCGCCGCGCCGATGACGGCCAGGGTCAGCGCCAGCGCACCGATGTAACCGACCTCAACGCGATCCCAACTGCCGCTGAAGTCGCGCGGGCCGCGCCCGTAGACCCACGGCGCAACCAGCCCGATCAGGGCCTGCGGCGGCAGGCTGTACCGCGCGGCCTGTTCATAGCTCAGCCCGGCGCGGGTGGTGTAGCCGGTCAACTCCAGTGCTGGCAGCAACGCCGCCGCGCTCAGGCCCAGCGCGATCAGGCCGATCATCAGCAGTTTTCCCGCCATCCGCGCCACCTGCGCCCTGCGCCGCCCAATGACCGCTTCACCCAGCCGCCACAGGCCCGCCAAGCCGACTAGCAGGGCGGTGAAATACGTCATCTGGGCGTGTCCGGCCAGCGTTCCCAGCCCGAAGGTCACACCCGCCAGGATGATCCAGCGGTCGGCCAGCGCCGCCGCTGCCCGGCTGAGATGCACCCGGCCCGGCGCGGACTGCGCTGGCTCAAAGCGGGCCGCTTCCAGCCCGCGCCAGACGCCCAGGAAGATCAGCGGCAGCCAGGCAGCGACGGCGATCAGGTTGAGGTTGCCCTGGTGGGTGACGAACACATCGGAGAGCATGAAGGCGATCGCGCCCGCCGCCGCTGGCGCGGGGAGGAGCGGCGCATCGCGCCGGATCAGGCGCAGGCAGGCATACATCGCGATCCCTGCCAGCCAGATATGGGCCATCACCAGCGCTTCCAGCGCCTGGTAGGGCAGGTCATCCAGCAGCAGGGAGAACAGCAGGTTGGGCGGGTAGAGCACGCCGCTCTGGTTATCCGCCCAGAAGGGCGCGCCGCTGTACTGGTGCGGGTTCCACAGTGGCAATGCGCCGGGCAACAGCCGCGCCGCGAAGCGATAAGTCGGCCACAGAAAGGAGACCAGATCGCCGCCACCGTAGGGCAGCCAGCCGCCCCCCGCCCAGACCGGGGCGAAGAAGATCAGCACCGCCAGCGTGATCAGCAGCAGGGCGGCCAGGTCGGCGTGGGGATGGGCGGTGAGCGAAGCAGGCTGCGGATGGGGCATACGCGGCGCTCCGGATAGGCAGGGGTACGGGCACGAGTATAGCGTGCGGCTTCGCCGCCTGCCGCTGACCGCCGGAAAAAGCACAGGCCAGCGCAGCCAGCGATCCGGCCTCCCGGCCTCTTCTTCCCGCTCGTCGTCCGCTGTTCGCCATCCCTGTTCGGTGCTATAGTGATAGCGGATGAAACGGCCGGGAAGTGGGGAGCGGAGCAGGTATGGCTAGGGGCGTGATCACCACGGCAGGGCTGGAATTTGAGCGCGAAGCCTATGCCCAGGGGTGGCGGCTGATCGCTGGCGTGGACGAGGCCGGGCGCGGGGCGTGGGCCGGACCGGTGGCCGCCGCCGCGGTCATCCTGCCTGTGGAACGCGAAGACCTTTCGACGATGCTGGCCGGTGTCACGGATTCCAAAGCCCTCAGCGCAGAGCGACGCGACGAGCTGGCCGCCCGTATTGAGGAGATCGCCCTGTCCTGGGCGGTAGGCCGCGCCACCAATGTCGAGATCGACGAGAAGGGGATCATTGTCGCGACGCAACTGGCCATGGAACGCGCCCTGCGCAAACTGGAGATTGCCCCCGATTACGTCCTGATCGATGCCATGAGCCTGGCGGAAACTGTCATCCCTGCCGACCGGCAGCGGCGGATCATCAAGGGCGACCAGCGCTCGCTGAGCATCGCCGCCGCCAGTATCCTGGCCAAAGTCTATCGTGACCGCTTTATGCTGGCGCTGGATGAGCAGTACCCGGAGTACGGCTTTGCCTGGCACAAGGGCTACGGCACCCGTCAGCACCGTGAGGAACTGACCGCTCACGGCCCCTGTGTGGCCCACCGCCACAGTTTCCGCCCCGTAATGTCCTGGAAGCAACTCCTGTAGCGGTTGCTGCTACCCGCTGCTGCGTGTTCAGCCCTGGTTATCCAGCCCAGGAGGGTGTGCCGCGCCTGTTTGCTGGCGGGCCTGTTCGATCCAGCTTTCCACATCGGTACGGAAGCCGCCAGGCGGCTGCACAATCGCCCGTACTTCTTCCGGTGTCAGCGCGGCAAGCTGGGCCAGGGTGGTGATCCCCGCCTGCCACAGCCGCCGTTCGTAGACCGGGCCGATGCCGCGCACGTCGCGCAGGCGGGTGATGATCGGGCCAGTCCCCACCGGACGGGCAGCCGGACCGGGCGCGGGACGGGCGGCTTCCAACCGGGCGATGGCCTTGTCAAGCCGGGCTTCCAGCGCCGCCAGGGAAGTGCCCAGCGCCCGCAAGGCGGCGGCATGTTCGTCTTGTTCGCGGCGGATGTCGTTGAGCAGAGCGGTATTGCTGTCCCCGGTGCGTACCGTGAAGCTGGTGGGCAGCTGGGCCACCAGGGCGCTGTGCCGGATCAGGGCGTCGTGGAGGGCCTGCAGGGACTGGCGCAGGGCGGCAATATCGGCTCCCACAACGGGCGGCTCAGCGCCAACCTGTGCTGTAGCGGCTTGCTTCCCGGCCTGCCAGCGGCTAATGAGCGCCGCCAGGGCCAGCGCTGTGAACGCCCCGGCCAGGAACAGCGCCAGCATCACCCAACCGTTGGTCATCTCACCTCCACCTGCATGTAGATGTCAAACCTATTATACGGGAACCGGCCCCGCGCCGCTGGCTGTTCTGACGCCGGTACGCCAGGGGAAACACCCTGTAGAGGGTGGATTGCCGCCCCAAGAGGCCCCTCGCCAGCAGGCGGCAATACACAGGGGCACATCCGATGAGGATATGCCCCTGTGGTCTTATGGCTTGTCCGGCGCATCAGCGCCGTTGTGCCGGGCTACTGCGCCTCGAAGTAGACGCGGCCAGGGTACTTGAGACCGGTCAGGAAGGTGCCGTTCAGTTCCGCCGCATCGATGTTCAGGTCGCTGCGGTAAGCCCAGGCGCCGACAGCCTGATAGAGCGGGATCATCGGCAGGTCTTCCCACAGCAGGCGATCGATCTCGGCGTACAGGTCATAGCGCGCCTGCGGGTCGGTCACCTTGCGGCCCTGATTGAACAGGTCGATGATCTGCTGGTTGTTGAAGGCGAAGAAGCCGGTCGGGTTGGCCAGGTAGTTGCGGTAGTGATCCGGCTCCGGGCCGAAGAGACCCCAGCCGCCGATGGTGGCGTCGTAGGGCTTTTCCTCGCTGGTGTTCTCGTAGATTTCTTCGTAGGCCTTGGCCTCATCCAGCGGGGCCAGCTCGACATCCACGCCCAGGGCGCGCCAGTTGTCGTAGATGACCGGGGCAATGGCCTGCATCAGTGACCAGGTGCCCATGTAGGCCAGACGCATGTGCATCGGCTGGCCATCCTTATCCAGGATGCCGTCGCCATCGGTATCCGTCCAGCCGGCCTCGGCCAGCATCTGCTTGGCCAGTTCCGGATCGTACGGATACTGCTCGTTGCGGCCTTCCTCGTACATGAAGACGGCCCGGTTGAAGAGCGAATCCGCCAGCATACCATAGCCGCCCGCCGCCACATCGATGATCGCCTGGCGATCCAGGCCAACGGCCAGGGCGCGGCGTACTGCCGGGTCGCTGAAGTTGGGGCTGCGGACGTTGAAGCCGACGTAACGCATCAGGTCACGTGGGGCGGTCTGCAGCACGAAGTCAGGGTTGTCCTGGAAGGGGGTCACATCCGCGCCGTCCACACGGGCGAAGTCCACCTCACCGGCCAGCAGGGCGTTAGCCGTGTTGGTCGCGCCTTCGATGAAGCGTACCACAATGCGGTCCAGGCACGGCGCGCCGCGCCAGTAGTCCGGGTTGGCGTCCAGGGTAATGCTCTCGCCGGTCTTCCATTCCACGAACTTGAAGGGGCCGGTGGCGATCGGGTTGGTGTTGTACGGCGCGTCGACCATGTTCAGGCCCTCGAAGGCGTGCTTGGGCACGATCGGGATGGCCAGGGAGGTCAGCACGGCGGCATCAGGCTCGTTGAGGATGACCTTGAAGGTGTGATCGTCCACCACCTCGAACTGCATCGGCTGATCGCCCTGCATCAGGTTGGGGCGCCAGTCAATGGCGTTTTCCTCAAGCTGTACGGCCTGATAGGTAAAGAGCACATCTTCCGCCGTAAAGGGTTCGCCGTCGTGCCACTTGACACCCTGACGCAGATGGAAGGTGTACTCCAGCCCGTCTTCCGAGATTTCCCAGGATTCAGCGAGGGCCGGTTCGATCTTATCGCCCCAGTTCTCGCCACCCAGGATGAGCGGTTCGGCCATGAAGGTGACCACGAACAGGCTGTTGCCGTCGTTGGCATACAGGCCACTCAGGGTGCGCGGGTCGCCGCCATAGGAGACCACCATCGTGCCGCCCTTGTTCGGGCACACAAAGTCCTCGCCGCCCTGGGCGCTGACAGCCATCACTGGCAGCAATAGCCCCACCACCAGCAGCAGACTCAACAATGTTTTGCGCATGACTTCTTTCATCCTCCTGGTACGATGTAAACGGACAGAGATGCACTGTTTTACCAGCCCGGCGGAAGCGCCGCAGTCGGACTATCTGCGCGCCCGGCTCAACGCCGCAGTTGCGGGTCGAAGGCGTCGCGCAGCCCATCCCCAACGAAGTTGAACGACAGCACGATCACAGAGATGATCGCGCCCGGCACGACCCACATCCACCATGCCGTCCGCAGCCATTGCTGAGCCTCTTCCAGCATTTTACCCAGGCTGGCGTGGGGCGGCGGCACCCCCAGCCCCAGAAAGCTCAGCGCCGACTCGGTCAGGATGGCGTAAGGCACGGAAAGCGTCGCGGCCACGATGATCGGGGCCAGGGCGTTGGGCAACAGATGGCGAGTCACCAGCCGCCAGCCTGGCACGCCGATGCAGCGCGCCGCCTCGATGAATTCGCGCCCTTTGAGGGAAAGGAATTCCGCCCGCACCAGGCGCGCCACGGTCATCCAGTTCAGGGCGCCGATCAGGAAGATCAGCGTCAGCAATGTGCCGCCGAACACGCCGGAGATGATCAACAGCAGGAAGAAGCCGGGAATGGACAGGAAGATATCGGTGATGCGCATCAGCAGGTTGTCCACCCAGCCGCCGAAGTAGCCCGCCGTCGCGCCGATGGTCACGCCGATGCCGATCTGAAAGATCACCGCTGTCACGCCAACAAAGAGGGAGACGCGCGCCCCAACCATTGCCCGCGAGAGGTAGTCCCGACCGTAGTTGTCCGTGCCAAAGACATATTCCGCTGAGGGCGGCTGGGGGCGGCCACGCGCATAAGCGGTATTGTTGGCGTTGGGATCGTAAGGGGTGAGTTGATCGGTGAAGATCGCCATCAGCCCCATCAGCAGCAGCAGTACAGCGCTGACCAGGGCCAGCCGGTGCTTGCGGAACTGGCGCCAGATCAGCTTCCACTGGGGCGTGGGGCGGGTCGCTTCCAAAGAAAGAGGCAGGATCGTCTCAGTCATAGCGAATCCTCGGGTCAACCCAGGCATAGGCGATATCGGCCAGCAGGTTGCCCACGACAATCAACACGGCGGAAAGCATGGTCACGGCCATGATGATCGGGTAATCGCGCCCGTTGATCGATTCGACCCCCAGCCGACCCATCCCCGGCCAGCCGAAGATCGTTTCCGTGATAAATGCGCCGGTCACGATCGACGGCACCGAGAGGCCGATCAGCGTCACCATCGGGATCAGCGCGTTGCGCAGGGCGTGCAACCCGATCACGCGCCGCTCCCGCGCACCTTTGGCCCGCGCTGTACGGATGTAATCCTGACCCAGCACCTCCAGCAGGGCCGAACGCTGGTAGCGCGACCAGCTCGCCGTCTGGGCCAGGCTCAGGACAGTCGCCGGGAGGATCATGTGGCGGATCACGTCCAGCGTGGCTTCAAAGCCTTCGTATTGCACGCGCACCGAGCGCATCCCCACGCCGGGCAGCCAGTTGAGATGGATGGCAAAGACCTGCAACAACACCAGCGCCACCCAGAAGACAGGCACCGAGATGCCCACCAGAGCCAGGGTACTCAGGATGTAATCGATCAGGGTGTAGCGCTTGAGCGCCGAGATGATGCCGATGGGCACCGCGACCAGAATGGACATCACCAGGGCCACTCCGCCCAGCAACAGCGTGTTGGGCAGGCGGTCGCCGATCTCCAGCGCCACCGGGCGGCGGGTGCGGAAGGAAAAGCCAAAGTCCCCCTGCAGCGTCTTGACCAGCCAGGAGACATAACGCACGTAGACAGGCTGATCCAGCCCCAGGCTGCGGCGCACCTGGACGATATACTCTGGATCGGCTCCCTTTTCCGGGTCGACATACATCTGGGCAGGGTCGCCCGGCGCGATCTCCACGATGGCGAACACGATCACGGAGATAGCGATCAACAGCGGCACAGCCTGGATCAGGCGGCGGATGATATAGCGGGTCATGGGTGGCCGCCTCGCTTATTCCGGTTGGGCCGTCTGCGGCACCATGACGTAGGTCTCGAACTCCGGCGGATTCAGGATGTGCTTTTTGACCCCGCAGGTGTTGGCCGCGCGCACTACCGCGTCATGATACTGGGCGGGGAAGCCCTCCGGCAGATGGATTTGCATCTCGATCTTCTCGATGCGGTTGGTGTCCCGATTGTAGTGCATGCGCTGGGTGATGTACAGGCCTGCGGTAGCGATGCCCCGTTCCTGGCAAAAGGCCAGCACCTTGATCCCGGAGCACGTGCCGATCCCGGCCAGGAAAAGATCGAAAGGGGAAGGTTCGCCCTCGCCCCCGGTGGGGATGCGCACATCGTGAATCTCGGCGTCAACGCGCAATTCGCCAGGGAAGGTGACAGTCATGTCGAAAAGTTCCATGCCGTGCGCTTCCTCTTTTGGTGATCGGATTACCGGGTTACGGGGAGGAAAAGGTCTGGCGAAGGATTGTATCCGACAGCCCCGCTGAAACGCAATATTTTGGGACCTCGGGAAGCGAAGAAGGTCGCCGGAATCAGGGACGCTGGGGAGGCCTCCCGACCTCCTGACCAGCCGACCTGTGTTCTATTCCACCTGCCTTTTAGCCGCCCGCCTTACCCCCTCGAATGGTGCGGTTGTCAGGCCCACCCGGACAGCCTATACTCCACTGTAGCGCTATCTTCCACCCAGGTGAGTAGCTCATGCTTCCTCTGCGAGACCTTAACCCAACCCAGCGCATCCCCATCGCCAACTTCACGCTAATCGCGATCAACATCCTGGTCTATTTTCTATTTCAGGCTGGTCTTTCCATGCGGGAGTCCTATGCGCTGGCGATGGACTGGGCGGTTGTGCCGGTGACAATCACGCGGGCCGGGATCACGCCGGAGTCGCTGCTTGACATCGTGCGGGCGATGTTCATGCACGGCAGTATCGCTCACCTGGCCGGTAACATGCTCTACCTGTGGATCTTCGGCGATAACCTGGAAGACCGCATGGGCATCCCGCTGTATCTGCTCTTCTACTTCGCCTGCGGCTTTGCCGCCACCTTCGCCCAGATCGCCATCGACCCGGCGTCAGACATCCCCATGCTGGGGGCCAGCGGGGCCATCGCCGGTGTGCTGGGCGGCTACCTGGTGCTGTTTCCCCGTGTGCGTGTGCGCGGCCTGATCTTCTTCGGCTACTTCGCCCGGATGGCTGATCTTTCGGCGCTGTGGGTGCTGGGCTTCTGGTTTGTGCTCCAGCTGCTGGAAGGCTTCGCCTCGCTGGGCAGCCTGATGGGCGGCGGCGTGGCGTTCTTCGCCCATATTGGCGGTTTTGTGGCCGGGGTGGTGCTGATGTGGCTGTTCATGCTGGCCGTTCCCCAGCCGCCGCATCATGAGCGCCACGAACTCCTTTACCAGCGTTACGATGCCCGTCGGGGGCGCGGGGGGTGGTACTGAGCCGGATCGCCCCCGCGCCGGTTAATTGTCAGGACCGCGCCGCCCGGTGCAATTGCCGCCGCCCTGCAGGCTGGCTACAATACACGCCCATGAGTGCTGGGCAGGAGCGGGCGGCATGATTTACGGTCGGCTGGACGTGTACTGGCCCGACGGGCCGATGGAAAGTTATGAGCTGGGCAAGTCTACCGTGGCCATCGGTCGGTCGCCCGGCAATGACCTCACCCTGGAGGCCGCGGCGGTTTCCCGTTATCATGCCACCATCAGCCTGCGCAATGGCGAGGTGTTCCTGCAGGACCTCGGCTCAATTAACGGCACCTACATCAACGGCCAACGCCTGCCCCCCAATGAGCCTTACAGTTTGCAGAGCGGCGAGGAAATCCAGATCGGCGAGTTGCGCCTGATCTTTTACGCTGTTGACCCCACCCAGGCCGATGTGCTGGTAGACGAAACCACCCAGCGCATCGCCTACCAGGTGCCCACCTTTGAGGTGGAACTGATCGGTCTCGACCAGCCGGTCACACCGGGGGTGTTCGTCCAGGGCAAGCTGGTCATTCATAACCTGGGCGATGAGCCGGATCGCTACTTCATCGAGATCGACGGTGTTCCGCGGGACTGGGTACGCCTGGAACGGGTGGAAGCAGCCCTGGAACCGGGCCAGGAAGCCCACCTGATGCTGAGCTTCAAGCCGCTGCGCCGCCCCGATACCGCGCCGGGCGACTACACTTTCACCGTGCAGGTGCGCAGCAAGTCGCGTCCCACCCAGACGGTTGACGCGCGGATTACCCTGCATGTCTTGCCCTACAGCGGCTTTGGCATCGATCTGGGCCGCAACCGGATCGCTGCCGGGCAGTTGCTGCCGATCTTTGTTCACAATCAGGGCAACGCCTCCCTGGACCTGAGCTTTGCCGGTCAGGACGCGCAAAACGCGTTGCGCTTCACTTTCACCCCGGCGACGATCCGCCTGGGGCCGGGCCAGCGCCAGACAATCCACGCTCGCGTGGAAGTGCGCCGGTCGCCGTTACTGGGCGGTCCGCGTGAGCTACCCTTCGTGGTGATGGCCCGCGCCCATGACGCTTCGGGCTTTGTCGCCCCATTGCCCGCCCGTGTGGTCGCTGCCCCGGCGCTTACCGGCTGGCGGCTGGGCGCAGCGGTCGGTGTGACGCTGACCGCCCTGCTGGCGGCGATCGTGCTCCTGGCGTTGCTGCTGGCGCCGCCTCCGCCGCCCCAGATTATCCGCCTGGCGCTATCCGCGCCGGAGATCGTCTCCGGCGATCCGCTGACGCTTAGCTGGGAAATCCGGGATGCGGCAGCCCTGTACCTGGAAGTAGATGGCGTGCGCCGGGGGGAGGCTATCAACGCGGCGGACAGCGGCGTGACCTTTGACCTGACCGTCCCCGGCCCGCATGAGGTGGCCCTGGTTGCTGTCAACGGCCAGGCCGTGGCCCGCCAGAGCCTTCAGGTGCAGGTGCATGAACGGCTGAGGATCGCCAGTTTCAGCGCCCAGCCAGCGATGCTGGTGCGCTATGTGACCCAGCCGGTGGTGTTAAGCTGGGAAGTGCCGGGCGGGGTACAGGTGCAATTACTGGGTCTGCCGGGCGATGACGTCAGCGCCGTCTATGGCCCGGCGGATTCGCGCCAGGTGCGGCTGGAAGGGCTGACCCCGCTGACGATCACCCTGCGGGCGCTGGGTGGCGCCGGGCAGGTGGCCGAACAGGCGCTGACCCTGCCAGTGGAAGACCCGGTCTGCGCCGTGGTGGAGGATAATACCCCCGTCCGGGCCGGGCCGAGTACCCTGCATACCCTGCTGGGCATGGCCAGTGCCGGGCAGATGATCGTACCCGACATGCGCGATGGTAGCGGGCAATGGTTGCGTGTCTTCGCCAATGATGATCAGCGGGTGTGGCTTGCCGCCGCCGCGCTGCAATGCCTGAATCTGGACCCGATGCTCCTGCGCGTTGATCCCGCCCCGCCGACTCCTGTGCCGACCGATACGGCTTCTCCATCGCCATTGCCCAGCGCGACCGCCGGCCCGTCGGCGATCCCCACGCCGACGCCTACGGCGTTGCCCTCCGCCACCCCACCGCCCACGCCAAAAGCGCGAGGCTGAGCGCGGGGGTTGGGTTGTTGTGCAGTTGAGGGAGTCGCGTGCCCCCTAAACGCCATGTCTCGACTGTCTCAGCGCGGCGAGGACTGATCTTTCCAGCGGGCGCGGATGCGCTCTACCAGTTCGCGGGTGGCCCGGTCTTTTTCGCTGAGGGCATCTTCGTCTATGGAGCGCCGCAATAGCGCTTCTTCATCTTCGGAGAATAACTCGCTGCGGCTGACCTTCTTGCCGTAACCGTACATCCTCAGCAAAGCTTCGTCCTCGTTCTCCGCATCGAAACTAAAAGCGCCGATCCCGGCTTCTTCAGTGTCCTCGTCCGGCGTCGCATAGCTGTAGAACGGCCCGGTGACTCGCTCCGGCGGTGCTGTGAACGGGCCGGTCACATCGCGCTTGTGGGGCGGGGTGGATTGCGGCGCGGCCTTTGGCTCCGGGGTGGCCTTTCCCCGCCGTCCGAACAGGCCGCCCTTCTTCTCGCTCTCAACAGGGGTTGCCTCTCGCCCGTAGGGCGTGGCCGGTCGGGGCGGGGCCTTCGGCTCCGGGGTGGCCTTTCCCCGCCGTCCGAACAGCCCGCCCTTCTTCTCGCTCTCAACAGGGGTTGCCTCTCGCCCGTAGGGGGTGGCCGGTCGGGGCGGGGCCTTCGGCTCCGGGGCGGTCTTCTCCCGCCGTCCGAACAGGCCGCCCTTCTTCTCGCTCTCAACAGGGGTTGCCTCTCGCCCGTAGGGGGTGGCCGGTCGGGGCGCGGCCTTCGGCTCCGGGGCGGTCTTCTCCCGCCGTCCGAACAGGCCGCCCTTCTTCTCGCTTTCGGCGGGCTTGCTCTGGCGGGAGGAGCCAGGGCTATAAGCAGCGCTATGGGCTGGTTCACGCCCGTAGTCGGTTGCGCGGCTGCTGCTTTCACGGCCATAGCCGGCGGAAGCACTGTAGCTGCCTGCCCCGCTGCTATGTACTTCGCGGGTGGGGGCGTGCCGGGCGGGTTGCTGGAGCGCGCCTTCCGGCAACCAGGGCAGGAACGGGCCGCGCATCCGCGCCGGGAGGCGGGTCAGCAGCAGGACGGCCACCGTGTAAGCGACCGCCACACCCAACCAGTGCAGGGCCAGATCGGGATCGCCATGCACTCCTGCCTCCAGCGCACCCCACAGCGGGATCAATGCGCCGAGGGCGAAGGGCAGCGTGATCATCAGGCGCACCGCCCCCGGAACCAGGCCGGGCGCGATCCCGGCGACAAAAGCTCCGACGGCGCAAATTACCAGCATCAGCGCCACGTAGGCATCGCCGTTGTAAACCCGGATCACTACGCCCAGCGCCGCCAGCAGCACCAGGACGCGCAGGGTGTACAGGATTTGCGCCAGGGTGCGGCGGCGATTGGCAGGTGGTTTTTCCCCGGCACGGGTCATGGCAGACTCCAGCAAGCTCAACAAGCGGTTACCTGTATTATACCAGCAGCGCAGCGAGCATCGCCGTGTTGCGCCGGTATTCGATGCTATAATGCGGGCAGCACAACGGTCGTTTGAGCAGCGAAGAGACGCTATGGAACGGGTCATCTGCGGAGATCAGTGGCTGGCGCTGGTCGAGCGCAGGCACGGCAGCAAAGATGTGGCCGTGATCAGGGCCGGCGACGAGGCGTTGCTGGTGCCCCTGACTGCCGATCGGCGTGTGCTGCTGACCGTCGAGCCATCCCCCGCCCTGGGCCGCGACGTGTTGATCCTGCCGGGCGGGGAAGTGGCCGCTGGCGAGCTTTCCCTGGAAACAGCCAACCGCGAGTTGCAGGAAGAGATCGGCTACCGGGCCGGGCGGCTGGACTTCCTGGCGACGATACACCCCTGGAGCAAATACCTGACAGCGGCCTGTCATGTCTATCTGGCCCGCGATCTGCAGCCTGCTCGCCTGGCGGGCGATGAGGATTACCCGATCAGCGTGGCAGCCCATCCGCTGGCGAGCTTCGAGGGTCTGATCGCCACCGGGCAACTCAGCGACGCCCGCGTGATTGCCGCCCTGTATCTGGCCCGGCGCTATCTGCAATGGGAACAGCAGGCGGCCCACCCCGGATGAATCCCGGCCCGGAGCTGTTAAGCCTGATCGCGTGGCTTTACCAGACCTTAATGACCCCCTTTTGACCGGGTCTGCTATGATCAGGGATGGGCCTGCTGCCGGGTTTCCGCCTGCTACAGAGGAAGGCTGCCGGCCCATGCGTTAAGGCGGCGTGACCCGCCGCTGGAGCAGGAGTGACACCGATCGATGGCCAAAATCGTTGTTGTCGAAGATGACCGGGTGCTGGCGGAGACGCTGGCCGAAAACCTGACCCAGGAAGGGCATAAGGTCACCACTGTAGCGGACGGCGAGACGGCTTACCAGAAGATCGTGGCCAAACCCCCTGACCTGATCATCCTGGACGTGATGTTGCCGCGGCTGGATGGGCTGAGCCTATGCCGCATGATCCGGCGGGAGCCGACTACTTCGCATATCCCGATCATCATGCTCACCGCCCGCAGCAGCGAGGTAGACAAGATCGTCGGCCTGGAAAGCGGCGCGGATGACTACGTGGTCAAGCCCTTTGGGCTGGGTGAACTGCTGGCCCGCATCCGGGCGATCATGCGCCGCGCCCCTACCCGCCCGGCAACTCAGGATGAACTCGTCGCCGGCGACCTGCGCCTGGACCTGACCGGTCGCCACGCCTATCTGAATGAGGTCGAGCTGAAGCTCAGCCAGAAGGAATACGACCTGCTGGCCGAGCTGATGCGCAACCGCAACGCCGTGCTTTCCCGCGACCTGCTGCTCTCCAAAGTCTGGGGGTACGACTATTTTGGCGACCGGCGCACGGTTGACGTGCACATCCGCTGGCTGCGCAAGAAGATCGAGCAGGACCCCTCCAACCCGACGCGCATTGTCACGGTGCGCGGCATTGGCTACCGCTTTGAGGGCTAGAGCAACCTATGGACCCCAACCCGCAGCTTGCCTATCTGGTCGATGCCGCATTTGAGCCGCTGATCCTGCTGAGCGAGGACCGGCGCGTGCTGGCCGCTAACGAAGCCGCCCGCGAGGCGTTCCCCGCTCTGGAAGACGCCGGGATGGGGATGACCATTGAGTCTCTGCTCGATGGCCCGGAGTTGCAGGAACTGCTGGAATGCGCCGACCAGATGCCTTCGTGCCCGGAGAGCCAGTTTGCTCTCGGCCAGCGCACGTACCGCGCCCGCTGCAACCGCTTCACCGTCGGGCAGCAGGTCTACTATGCGCTGGCCCTGGAGGATATCACCCAGTTGCTGCGGCTCAACCGCGCCCGCCGTGATATGGTGGCCAATATCTCCCACGAGTTGCGCACGCCTATCTCGGCCATCCGCCTGCTGCGCGACACGCTCAGCCGGCAGCAGGTTTCCCACAAGCAGCAGGAGAAAGTGCTGCGCAAGATCGGGCGGGAACTGGATACCCTGCAGCGCATCGTGGACGGGATGCACGACCTGTCGATGATCGAATCCGGCCAGGCGATCATGAAGCTGATCGAGATGCCGCTGCATATCCTGGTGGATGAAGCTGTTGAGCACCTGGACGAGCAGATCGAACAGCGCAGCATCAAGATCAGCAGGCACGTGCCGAAAGACCTTTATGTCCTGGTCGACCCCGGCCAGATCGGGCGTGTCCTGGCTAACCTGATCCACAATGCGCTGAAGGTCACCCCTAAGAAGGGCACGATCCGCATCGCCGCGACGCTGGACGCCGGTCACGAAACGGTGACTGTCACCATCGAGGATAGCGGCCCCGGCATCCCGCTGGAGGAACGTGACCGCGTGTTTGAGCGCTTCTACCAGCTGGACGAAGCCCGCAGCGAACGGCGGGGTAGCGGGCTGGGCCTGTCCATCGCCCGCCACATTGTTGAGGCTCACCAGGGCCGTATCTGGGTTGAAGGCAGCGACGACCTGGGCGGGGCCAGGTTTTGCTTCACCCTGCTGGCCGCGGAAGGGCCGGACGCGGACTGAGCAACACGGATCGCGCGGCGGTTCAGGGGATGATCACCGGCACAGCAGTACAGTCGCCCTGCTCGATCACCACATCGCTGCGTACCCACGTGCCATCATCCAGTTGCCACCACACGTAGTCCAGCGCGTCGGTCATCTGGCCGGTCACGGGCCGGGTTTCGCTCCGTGTCAGCCAGCCGGCGACCGCCCCGTTTGTGGCGGGAGTCTGGCGGCGGTTGACCTTGGCGCTGGCCGCCGTCACCGTGCAACTGCTGCTCGTTGCGCCGGTCACTTCATACACCCACAGGTTCTGCCCCTCGCAGCGTGTCTCCGGGGTGGCAGTGATTGCCCCCAGCCCGGTAATGCCCGCCCGCGCTTCCACCGGCACGTCGGCGAAAACTCGCTGCCCGTCCAGGTAGACTGTCAGGCGATCGTCCAGCGCCAGCAGCAGCAGGTGATGCGGGCTGTCGCCCAGGAACCGGGGCTGCGCCGCAGACTGCGAGGTGGCAGGATCCCCGGTGCTGTCGATGTAGTAGACCTGGCTGGCGCTGTTGAGACCGGCCTCCAGGTACGCCCGGACGATGGCCTCGCCAGTATTGTAGGTAAGGCGCGCCCCCAGAAAGCAGGCCTGGTAGCCATCCCCTTCCACCGGGACAAAGCGTAACTCACCGGCCACAATGACGTCCTGCGCAGGGCGGGGATTGCCTAATGGCAGGTAGGAAGCGTCCGTCGCCTGCTCGACGGTGTAAGGCGCGCTGGACTGGAAAAGCAGGTGTCCACCAGCCGGGATCGCGCCTGCGGCTTCCAGTTCGGCCACCGTTTGCCGCCAGGTACCGGCGTAGTGGGCAAGGCGGGCCGGAGGGCCGGGGGGGACTTCCAGCGAACGGGCGATGCGCAGGGCATGTTGCTCGTTCAGCGGGCGGTAGCCGCCGGTGAAACGCACGTCTATCAGGCCCAGGCGGTTGTCGCGCAACAGCAGGGCCAGCAGAAAGGCAGGGTAGCCCACCGGATCGGTGAAGTTGAGCCGTGCGGCAGGGCGACCGTTCTCTGTGTTGCGCACCAGGTCGCTACTCCGGACGCCCAGCCGTAGTGCCAGCGCCTGAACCAGATCAGCAGGATCGGTGTAGCCGCCCAGGCCGAGCGCCTCCAGCACGCCGGGGCCAACGACAGACACCGTCACACGATTGTTGTAGACATACACCAGGCCATCGCGGGTTTCGATCTGCCAGCTATGAGGGTAACTGAACCAGAAGGAACCATCCTCAGCGACATAGGATTGCAGGGGACCGCTCTGGGCCAGCGCTGGCAAAAGCGTCGTCGCCAGCATGGCTAATGTGATCGCCGGCCCGATCCAGCGCACCGCAGACCTCATGCCTTGCCTCCACAACCTCATTTTCAGTGGGATGTTTTGAGTATAGCACGGTCTGCCCGGCTCTCGATCGCCCGCAGAAGAGAGGCAGGAAGCAAGGCAAGTGGCCGAGAGGGCGAGAAGCCGGGAGATCGGGGGGGGCCAGGGGCTTTCCCATTCCCTACTGGCTGTTCCCTGCTCCTCCCTGGCTACCGGGTGCTTCTGGCGGCGACGGCAGCGGCTCTGCCTGCAACCGGACCGTGTAGCCTTCTGGCGGGCGGGGGATGCTCACCCAGAAGGGCCGTGCCAGCCGGTACGGGCAATCTCCGGTAACGGCCCATCTCACCTGCAGCGTGATCGTCTGTGCTGCATCATCTCTGAGCAATGCGATCGGATCGGTGTAGGCGCGGCAGCCGGTGCCAACGTTGACCGCGCCAACCAGGATCCACCCCTGCGTGAAGTCAAAAGGCTGGCGTTTGACCGGGAAGCGGCACCGGCCCGATTCGTCCACTTCGTTGTAGAACATAATGTGGGCCAGGGCGCTGTCGATCACATACAGCCGGTTGACCTGTTCCACCCAGTAATCGAAGCACACGCTGGCGAAGAGGTCGCGTGCATCCTCGAAGGGCGGCGCGTAAGCGTCGGGCGTGACCGGGGCTGCCATGCCCTCCGGCTTTAACCCGGCGGACAGCGGCAGATTGCAGCCCGCCAGCAGCGCCATGCCAGCAATCAACAGACTCTTTACCCGGTGTTGTGCCTTCATTCACAGCCTTTCAACGGCCCGATCCTGCCGCCGCCAGGGATTGTAGCACAGTGACGCGCCCCGGCGAGCGCCAGCCGGATGCTTTCAGTCCGCCCTCTAAAGCGCCCGGGGCATAAAAAAGCCATGAATTTGCCCGAATCGCTGGTCGGTTAATAGCGTATCTTATATACTTAATAACAGAGGAATTGTTTCCTTCTGGTTCCAGCGGGTGCGGGAACGGCATTATTATGGTCGACAAGCTGGAAGGCTCACTCATCGGCCGCTACAAACTGATCAGGGAAATCGGCCGGGGTGGGACATCTGTTGTCTACCTGGCCGAGCAGCAGGACGATATCCGCCGCACGGTGGCTGTCAAGGTCATGCGTGTCGATCCGGTTGAAAGCCCGGAATACGTCCAGCGCTTCAAGCGCGAGGCGCGCACCATTGCCCGCCTGGAGCATCTGCACATCCTCAAACTGTACGACTACGGCTCCCTGGACAACGATCACCTGCTGTATCTGGTGACGCCGCTGATGACCGGCAATCTCAAGGATCGCCTGATCACACACGGCGTGTTCTCGTTGGACGAAGTCATCACCCTGCTGGACAAGATCGGTTCCGCCCTGCATTTCGCCCATGAGAAGGGCGTCATCCACCGCGACGTCAACCCGCGCAACATCCTGCTGGACGAGAACGACGAGCCGTACCTTTCCGATTTCGGGCTGGCCCGTTCCGACGAAGGGCAGCAGATCACCAAGTACGGCACGATGGCCGGCACACGGGCCTATATGCCTCCGGAGCAGTGGGTGGGCGAGGAGCTGGATCGCCGCTGCGACATCTATTCGCTGGGCGTCACGCTCTTTGAACTGCTCAGCGGTGAGTTGCCCTTTCAGGCCGCAACCGCCCGTGACCTGGCCCTGCAGCACCTGCAACAGCCGCCGCCCAGCCTCTCCACGCTGGTTCCGCATGTGCCGCGCGCAGTCGAAGCCGTGATCTTCAGGGCGCTGGAAAAGCAGCCGGTTAACCGCTACGCGACCGTTGAGGAGATGATCAGCGCCTTTAAGCAGGCCGCCCGTAGCAAGCCTGAAGCGCCTCCTGTTACACCGCCGCGCCCGCGCCAGCCGGAGAAAGCACCGGGCGACGATGGGACCAAGACCTTCGTCCCGCCCGGCAGCGGCAGCGTCACCGATCCAGAGGTTGAACAGCGCGCAGAGATCGCTTTCACGTTTGATCTGCCCCGGTCATCGTTCAATACAGCCCGCTTCCTGGCGGCGGTGACCGGCGCCCTGGTTGCCGATTACCCCGACCTGTCGATCGAAATCCTGTCTGTCCGTGAGAGCAGCACGATTCTGACCCTGGCCATGTCCGCCCCGGCTGCTGCTGCCCTGTTCGCCAGGACGCGCCAGCAACCGGAGTTGTTCGCCGAATTCCGGCTGATCCAGGTGAGCTTCCGGGGCGAGACTGTCACCCGATCGGTTCCCCCATTGCCCCGCCCGCGGATGGAAAGCCGGAAGCTGCTGCAGAGTCCGGCAGCCATTTTCCTGCTTGGCGTAGCGCTGGTGATCCTGCTGGGTGTCCCGGTAGTACTGAGGCTAAGCGGCAATGCGTCGGTAACGCCTACCCCGCCGCCTACTGTGATCACGCCCGTGCTGGCCACGGCAACAGGGGCTGTGCCGCCAGCGCCCACGGCGACATCCACTGCTACAGATACCGCTACGGTCACGCCAACGGAACAGCCAACCGCGACCGACACATTGATAGCATCCGCTACGCCCACAGCCACGCCAACCGACCTGCCGACAGCCACTGTGACGCTGACGGCCAGCGCCACGCCTGAGCCATCGGCTACGGCTACGCCGGCGCCAGCCCTAATCCCGACCCTGCGAGCTGGCCTGGCTACATTTATGGAACAGGGTCGGGCGCTGATCGGTGACCTGCTGACTCTGCTTTCCCCACCGCTGGTTCCGCTCACTTACGAGCCAACCCGCGCCCTGATCCTGTCGCCGACCAGCACGCCGCACCCACGGCACACTCCGACCAGCACGCCGACGCCTACCCCGACGAGCACGGCGACGCCGACTCACGTGGGCGGAGGGCCAGTGCCCCCATCATCAACAGCTCGCCCGACGGCGACGCCACTGCCAACGGCAACCCCTATCCCCTTGCCGACAGACACGCCAGTGCCGCCGCCGACCGATACCCCTGTGCCGCCGCCGACGGACACGCCCGCGCCGACGCTGCCGCCGACAGACGTCCCCAAAGCGGTCTGTGGCGATGGCATCTGCGGGCCAGGCGAGAACAAAAACAAGTGCCCGGAGGATTGCCCCGGCTAGATCGGCGGTCTGCTTTGGCGGTTTGACGGCCGGAATCGAAACCCTCCGCCCCGTGATCTGGATGCGGAGGGTGTCATATCAGGTCTGGAAGCCAGCCTCGTTCTAGGGCACAACGCGCAAAAATTCGGCCACCGCCCAGCCTTCCTTAGTAGGATCATCCAGGCTGCGGATCTGCCACCAGGTGAAGTCGCCACTTTCCTCCGGCCCGCCAGTGACCTCAAAGCGGCTGCCTTCCCGCGCGATCAGCAATACCCGGAAACCGGTGCCCGCGCCTTCCCGGACGTTCAGCCCGGCTGCGCCAACCTCCACGACTTCTACCTGCGCGCCCACGCGCAAGGCAGGGGTGGCCGGGGGTGGGGTGATGGCGGAGGTGGCCGCCAGGGTTGTATCAGGTTCGGCTTCTCCCGTGCTGCGGGTGGCCTGGAAGGCCAAAGGCACAGTCGCGGTCACAGAGGGACGGGTGGGCGTGGGTGGGCCGGGCGTGCGGGTGGGCGTGGCGGTTGGTGTGGCGGTGATCACAATCACGACCGGTGTCTCTCCGCCGGGCGCAAATTGCCCGCCCAGCGATACCAGCGCCAGGATCGCCAGTGTTGCCACCAGCGCCACCCCGGCCAGCAGTACCAGCAGCGACCACCAGGGCAGGTACAGGCCGCTATCGCGGCGCTCGCGGGCAGTGCGGCGGCGCTTACGCGGTGGGGGTGTAGGTTCGGCTACCGGCGGCCGGTAATCCAGCCCGCCATACAGCGGCGGGGGCGGCGGCACGGATACCGGCGGTAATTCATCGCCCCGTTGCACTGCGGGGTTGACCGCCGTTTCCTGCAGGTTGGCGGCATATGGCCAGCGGGAAGGATACGGTGGCTCCGGTTCGGAGCCGGCGGCCAGGGAGGGGTTGACCTCCGTGCTCTCGGTGTTGCTGCTGTCTGGCCAGCCGGGGAGGGGCGTTTCTTCCGCTACTGACCGGTTGGCAGCGTTCCGCCGCTGAAAGAGCGCGTTCAACTCTGGCGGCAACTCAACGGCCTGCGTCGCGGCTTCTGGATCGCCCGCTTCCGCTGGTTCATCAGGCAGGCTATCTGGCGCTGCTGGCGATAGCCGGGTGGCGTCTGAAAGGGGCATCTGATCGTCAGCATCCGGGCGGCTCATCCGGCGGGTTGGATCGGTGTCTTTTTCGCTGCCCGGCGGGATAATGTCGTCATTCGGGGGTAACTCTCTGGCCATCCGCACCTTCCTCTACCCCTTGCCCGTCGTGCGATCAGGGGCACAACGGTTGTGTGTACACTATATACTACAGCACCCCGCCTGCCGACACAACGACACTCCCGCGCCAGAGCGACTCCCGGCTCCGGGCGGCTGGCAGTCGGCACAGACGAACCAGAAAGGGAGAGCATGACAGCCTTTACCATTCACCCGCTGATCGCCAGTGACCGGGACTGGGTGTGTGCGCTGGTGACGGCCCGCTGGGGCGCGCCGACGATTGTGGTGCATGGCGTCGTCTACGACCCGGCAATGTTGCCTGGCTTCTATGCGCTGTGCCAGGGGGAGCGGGCCGGGCTGGTTACCTGCCATCTCATGGGCGACGCCTGTGAGATCGTCACGCTGGATAGCCTGCACGAAGGCATCGGAATCGGTACAGCGTTGCTCGTGGCAGTTCGAGAGATGGCGATGGCGGCGGGCTGTCGACGGCTCTGGTTGATCACCACTAACGATAACCTGCCCGCGCTGCGCTTTTACCAGAAGCGTGGTTTCCGGCTGGCGGCGTTGCATCCCGGTGCGGTGGACGTTGCCCGGCAGATCAAGCCGCAGATACCGCTGATCGGGCTGGACGGCATCCCGATCCATGATGAGATCGTCCTGGAAATGGCGTTAAGCGAACCGGCGATGTGACTGCGTGGAGCGTCTGTTGTGTGCCTGTAAGTCAGTGACGATCGATCAGGCCGGCCTGGTCGGTCGCCTTGCCGACGATCATGCCGACCAGAATCGCCGTCAGGAAGACCAGCGCCCCGCAGATCATCCCCCACGGCTCCGGCGCGACGATCCCCAGCACTACCGAGCCGGCCATCCCCAGCAGGAAGCCGATCAGCGCACCCCTGGCCCGGCCCGGCAGCGCCGTCCAGAACAATGTCAGCCACGGCTCATGGCGGGGTTGCGTCTTCTTCCAGCGTACTTTGACGGTTGGACCCGGCGCGCGATCCTGAAGCTGACGTTCCCTCAGCCGTTGTAACCGTTCCCGTTCGCGGTCGCTGCTCATGGTAGTGTATCTTTCGCGGTTGAAATTCAGATGCCGGTTGAAGGTTGCCCATCTACGCACCAAATCGCATGTGTATTTTCTCTCAAAATGACACGCGACTTCATTCTGTTGCAGGAACATGAAAACC
>JABLXG010000037.1 GCA_013178165.1 Anaerolineae bacterium | reverse complement strand
ACCCTGGGGCTCATCCGGTTGTTGAAGTTCGACTTCATTCCCCAAGCACGCCGCTTCTTCAATGCTCGGCTCGACCTGGCGCTTGACCTGCTTCTGGCTCCTCCCTGACAACTTTGCAACAGCCGTGACGGGGTGGCTGTCTGGCACGGCCCGGCTGTGTTACGATTGGCATAGCTGCAATCCGGCGTGGCGACGCAGCGGGCGTTGCCGGTGAGTATTTGTTGAGGAGGCAGAATATGAGGCACGTTGAGCGCTGGCATCGATTCGCCCTTGCGGTAGTGATCCTGGCCCTGCTGTGCGGTTCGCTGCCGGCGACCGCCAGCCCGGCTCACCAGGCTACTGACGATGTGCTGTACGTCGCCATCATCTGGCACCAGCACCAGCCAGTCTATTTCAAAGACCCGGAGACCGGCGCTTACATCCGGCCCTGGGTGCGCGTTCACGCGACCAAAGACTACCTGGACATGGCGACCATTCTGGAAGACTACCCTGACATCCATGTCACTTTTAACTATACCCCCAGCCTGATCCGCCAGCTTGATGATTTCACTGCCGGGGCTAAAGACCTTTACTGGCTGATGGCTGAAGTCCCGGCTGAGGAGCTTTCGGCGGAGCAAAAGCGTTTCCTGCTGGAGCGCTTCTTCGATACCAACCGGAAGATCATCGCTCGCTTCCCACGCTACCAGGAACTACTGGGTATGCGCGATGAGGCGGGCATCGACGCAGCGCTGGAAAGCTGGTCAGCGCAGGATTTCCGCGACCTGCAGGTGCTTTTCAACCTGGCCTGGACGGATCCTGACTGGCTGGCGGAGGAACCGCTGGCCGGGTTAGTGGCGAAGGGCAGGGACTATGCTGAGGAAGACAAGGTGGTGCTCTTTGCCGAGCACTTGCGGCTGATTGGCGAAGTGTTGCCCTATCACGCCCGGCTGCAGGAGGCCGGACAGATCGAGATCACCATGACGCCTTTTGCCCATCCGATCCTGCCACTATTGGTCGATAGTAATGTGGCGGCGGTGGCCATGCCGGAAGCCGAGTTGCCGGAGCGATTCGTCTTCGGCCAGGACGCAGTCGCCCAGGTACAGCTGGGCGCGGCGATGTACGAGGCGCATTTTGGCCGTCCGCCGCGCGGCATGTGGCCGGCGGAAGGCTCGGTTTCGCCTCAGATCGTGCAGATGGTGGCTAATGCCGGCATCCGCTGGATGGCAACGGATGAGGAAGTGCTGGCCCGCAGCCTGCCGGATGTGGAAGACTTCACCCGTGACAGCGCCGATACCGTGATCCAGGCGGACGCGCTCTACCGCCCGTATGAGGTGCGCGGCGGGCGCGGCGGGCGGGTGGCCGTTTTCTTCCGCGACAAGCTGATCTCCGACAAGATAGGCTTCCAGTATTCGGGCATGGCTGGCGAGGCGGCTGCCGCCGACTTGCTGGCGAGACTGAACAACATCCAGGCGGCGCTGCGCGAATCCGGGGCGGAGGGGCCACACCTGGTGACTATCCTCCTCGATGGGGAGAATGCCTGGGAATACTATGACAATGATGGCAAGGACTTCCTGCATGCGATGTACCACCTGCTTTCCGAAGCGGAGAACATCCGGACGGTGACACCGTCTGAATATCTGGAGATTGCCGGCGAGTTGCGGCAGATCGAGAACCTGTGGCCTGGCTCGTGGGTGACGCCGGACTTCGCTACCTGGATCGGCGAGGAGGAAGAGAATCGCGCCTGGGAGTACCTGCTGCAAACGCGCACCGCGTTGCAGGCCGCCGAGCCGCGCCTGAGCGCGGAGCTTAAGCAGCGGGCGTTTGAGACGATGTACATCGCCGAAGGCTCGGATTGGTTCTGGTGGTATGGTGCCGATCAGGACTCCGGCCAGGACCCCTCCTTTGATGAACAGTTCCGAGATTACCTGCGGCAGGTTTATGAACTGATTGCAGTGGAGCCGCCCAGCTTTGTCTACATCCCCGTGATTCCGCAGGCGGCGCAACTCCCCGACCGGCCGTCGTCTGGTGACCTGGCGGTGACCGTTGACGGTGCTGTAGGGGAAGGGGAATGGGATAACGCGACGTATTACGATCTGGCGGCAGCCGGGGTCGGGCCGACGGGGCTGTATTACGGCTTTGACACCGAGAATCTGTTTCTGAGGCTGGATGGCGTTGAACCGGGCGCGACCTATAGCTTCTATCTGCGCGGGCCGGACGCCCTGCCGGAAAACGCCTACAGCCGTCTGGAGGAAGAAGGCAGACGCCCGGTGCTTGGCTTTGGCGCGCGTCGTTTGCTTGAAGTGACGTTCGCCGATGGCGCACCGCAGGCGATGCTCTACAACGCCGATGGCGCTGGCGGCTGGCGGCAGACGGCTGCCGTGGAGACGGTGGCCCTTGGCGGGGATGTGCTGGAACTGGCGGCTCCGACGGCAGTGATCTCTCCGGCGGCGCAGAGTGGCGATAAGATCGCCATGCGCCTGATCTTCAGCCGGGATGAATCGATGCTCGCCGTCGCGCCGCCGCAGGGACCTGCCCAGATTGTGCTGCCGGATGCGCCCATCCCCAATGTGGTGCTGGATGTGGTCGATCCCACCGGCGACGATCACGGGCCAGGGAGTTATGTCTACCCGCGCGATGCCGTATTCCGCGGCGGGGCGTATGACGCGACGGGCTTCACCGTTGGCTACGATGACCAGCAGGTCATCTTCCGCATCACTTTCCGGGGTCCGGTGCAAAACGACTGGGGCGCACCCAATGGCATGGGTATCCACACCGTAGATATCTATATCGATGTTGACGGGCCGCAGAACGGCGCACGACTGCTCCTGCCAGGGCGCAATGCGGCGTTCCCGCCGGAGTATGCCTGGGATTACGCTATCTGGGCCGAGGGTTGGACGCCGGGCATCTACCGTCCGGGCGCCGAGGGTCCGGTGCAGGTCGACGGGGCGTTGAATATCGTGACCAACGCCGGACAGCGGCGGATCACCATTAGCGTCTCGCGCAGTGTCTTACCCGGCGACCCGGCTGACTGGGCTTATGCGGTGACGGTGGCCAGCCAGGAAGGGTACCCGGCGGCGGGCGTCTGGCGCATTCGCGACGTGCTGCCGAGCGCCGAGCAGTGGCGAATCGGCGGCGCGCCGCAGGACACCAACCACACCCGCTTGCTGGACGTGATCTATCCGGAGGAAGGGGTACAAGAGCAGATGCTCAGCGCCTATCCGCCCTCCCAGGCGAATGTGGGCACACTTGGCCCGGATGACTTCGGCCAGGTGCCGGTGATCGAGGCGGAGTAAACTACCGCTACGTTGCGGGCATAAGGCGGCCGTTTGTGCGAAGTGCCCGGTTATCATCACAGCACAGGCTGGGAGAGGACGATGCCCATGCGGCGCTACGATAGATGGTTCCGGTTGATCCTGCCCGTTATTCTGTTTGCCGGCCTGGCCTCTGCGAGCGCTCAGGAGCTTCCCTCCAATCCTTTGCTGGATATGCTGGCTCTCGTGCCGGTCAGTGCGGTGGCGGCGGAGCATGAACCGATCATCAGCTATGCTGATTACCGGGCAGCGGAAGCGGGGCGCGGCATCCTCAATCCGGGCAGTCGGGAATGCTTTTTGGCTGAGCAAGACAAGGGGTTGTGGATCAATGCCATGATGCGCCTGATCGCTGGCCCGGACCTGAGTTATGCCTGGCAGCAGATTCAGGGTATGCCCGAAGTTGTTGGTTTCGACTTCTTCGCTATCGATCGTGCTCTGGTCTTTGGAGGGATGCCCCGTACCGGAACTATCCTGGCCGGACAGTTTGACACGGCACAGGTTGGCGCGGCGCTGGCAGCGCGACAATTCGAACGGGTCGAATACAGCGGTGTGACAATCTGGCGGCGCTTTGATGATCTGAGCATCAACATCGCTGCTCGTGACCTGGCAGATCCTTTCGGCGGGTACATCGGGCAAGCCGCGCGCATCGCGGCGATCCCCGGCGGTGATGGGCTGGTCTACCTGGCCAACAGCGCAGTTGACGATCTGACCCGGGCAATGGTGGCTGCCGCGCAGGACAACCAGGCTTTGCTGGCCGATCTGGCCGACTACCGCTCGCTGGTGGAAGCGGCTGTGGATCCAACGCGTTATAGCGGGCCGCTGATTCAGGCGTCGATCTACAGTATGGCGACTGTTGGCCTGGTACCTGGGGATGCGGGACAGGTGCTGAGAGGGACGAATGCGCCCGATCCTACAGCAGAATACGGGGTTCTGCCGGTCTACACACTGGCGATGCTGGCCGACCGGCAGGAAGGCGATGAGGAAGTCCATCTGATCGCTCTGGTGTACACCGGTGCAGAAGTTGCCCGGGCCGGCGCGGAAGAACTGGCAAACCGGTTACGGGCGCTGAGCGTTCCGGATGCGCCTGACGACATCTTGGTTGAGCGGTTCGGCTCGACAGTGACGCCGTATGTGTACAAGAGCGAGACAACGGGTCAGAGTGTAGCTGTGGTAGCCGTGCGGCAGACCGGCCCGGCGCTTGGTGAGACCGACGAAGCAGGTATGCTGATCTCCCAGGGACGGTTGTATCGCCTGTGGCATAGCCTGCTGATGCGGCGGCAGTTCTCCCCGCTCTGGCTATTGACGGAATAAGGCGATCGGGCAGGGGAGAAGGTTGGCCAAGTCGTTTCGCAGTGTGCAGTAATTGCCCTCAGCCTGCCGGGTGGTTCTGTGGGGCCGCCCGGCAGGATTCTTGACAGGCGCGGCGTTTTCCGGGTACACTGAATCAGGGTTAATTAATCCCCTTGAAAAACTAATTCATTCCGCCTGCCGGTGCATCCTGGCCTGTGTCGCCGTCTGTGCTGGCGGTGGAGACATCCGGGCAGGGAAGTTCCCCATGATTCTGCGGCGTAACCCGGTGGGCAGTAGCAGCAGCACGATCAAACCGCGCAACATGAGCGCTGTGCTGCTGATGCTTCTGCGCTACGGTCGGATATCGCGGGTTGACCTGGCTGATCTGACCGGTCTTTCCACCACTACCATCACTAACCTGGTCACTGAGCTGATCGAGGCTGGCATTGTCGCGCAGGAGGACCAGGATCAGCCGCTGGGGCGACAGCGTAGCGTCGGGCGACCGCGCCGCCAGCTGCATCTGGTGCCGGATGCGCGTTACGCCCTGGGCATCCATTTTGGTGTGGGTAGCATCCGGGTCGCGCTGACCGATTTACTGGCGCAACCGATCGCGGTGGATGCCCTGGAGCATCCGCTTGACCTGCCGGTCGCCGAGGTACTGGCCCAGACCGGTGCGCTGGCGCAGGGGCTGATCCGGCGTAACCCGCAGCTTGATCGCAGCCATATCCTGGGGCTGGGGGTGGGGGCCTCAGGGCTGGTCGATCCGCTGACCGGGGTCAACATCCTTGCCCCTAACCTGAACTGGCATGATGTGCCGCTGCAGGACTATTTCGCCAGCAAGCTGCATCTGCCGGTCACCGTTGACAATAATGTGCGGGCGATGGCGTTGGGGGAAGCGCTGTTTGGCGTCGGCAAGGATGTTTATTCGCTGGCGTTTGTTTATGCCCGTGTGGGCGTGGGCGCCGGGATCGTGGTCGGCGGGCGGCTCTACTATGGCGGCGGGGCCGGCGCTGGCGAGATCGGCCACATGACCATCCTGCCGGAGGGCGGCCCGCGCTGTCGGTGTGGCAACAGCGGTTGCCTGGAAACGCTGATCTCCGAGCCGGTTATTCTCCGGGAGGCGCAGGCTATTGTCGAGCGAAATCCCGGTGGACTGCTGGCCCGTCACTGGCGGGAGGGCAGCGGCCCGTTGATCGAGCGCGTCTTTGCTGCAGCGCGGGCAGGGGATGGCGCGAGTTGTGACCTGCTCAACCGGCGCGCCCATTACATGGGGATCGCGCTCGCCAACCTGGTGAACATCCTCAATCCGGAGCTGATCGTGCTGGGTGGTATCCTGGCCCAGGGGCAGGACCTGCTCCTGCCGGTGATCCGGGAGACGATGGTTCAACGCGCCTTCGCCCGGCTGGGTGAAAAAGTGGCGCTTGTGCCGCCCAGCTTCAACCATCAGAACGCTGGCGTGATCGGGGCGGCGGCGCTCGCCCTCAACCGGTTCTTTTACCAGCACTACGAAGGAGCGGCCTGATGCCTGCGGGGAGATGGCAGGTCGGCTTTGTGCCGGTTGCCCGCACTACCTTTGACATCCCGCTGGCGGTGGAAGTGGCCACCAGGGCGCGCGCGCGATTGGCCGCGGCAAACCTGGCGCTGATCGGCCCTGAGACGCTGGTGACCACCCAGGAAGAAGCGCTGGCTGCAGCCAGGATGTTCGCCGGGCAGCCGCTGGACGCACTGGTGATCTTTCAGGCCACCTTCGCCGACAGTTCGATGCTCATGGCTGTGGCTGAGCGGATCGATGCGCCACTGCTGCTGTGGGCGGTGCCGGAGGCGCGTACAGGCGGACGGCTGCGGCTCAATTCGCTGTGCGGGATTAACCTGGCTGCGCACGCCCTCAAGCGGGCGGGCCGCCCTTACTGGCATGTCTACGCTTCTCCCGAGGACGCTGCCAGCCTGGAGCTGTTGCAGGTGCTGGCGGCGGCGGGGCGCGCCTACCGCCTGCTGGCCCAGGCGCGGATCGGGCGCGTCGGCTCGCCGCCGGACGGCTTCGAGACGTGCCAGGTTGATTTTGCCGTTCTGGAGCAGCGTCTGGGAGTCAGGGTTGTCACGGTGGCGCTGGAACAGGTATTTAAGCGGGTTCGCGCTGCTGATGGCGGGCAGCTTGACGCGCTGGAGGCATGGGCAGGGGAAAGGCTGGCCGGGCTGCAAGACCTGGATCGCAGGGCGGTGCGCGGGACGCTGGCGACATATGCTGTGCTGCGCCAACTGGCCGGTCAGGAAGGATTCAGCGGTCTGGCGGTGCGCTGCTGGCCGCAGTTCTTCACTGATCTGGGTTGTGCGGCCTGCGGGGCGTTGGGCATGCTCAACGACGATCATCTCCCGGCGGCCTGCGAGGCAGATATCAACGGGGCTATCACCCAGCTCATCCTGCAATGGCTGAGCGATTCCCCGGCCTTTGACGCCGATCTGGTGGCGGTTGATCAGGAGGCTGACGCTGTGGTGCTATGGCACTGTGGCAAAGCCCCCCTTTCGATGTGCGATCCGGCTTATCAACCGCGGGGTGTCGTCCATTCCAACCGCAAGTTGCCGCTGCTGCTGGAATTCCCGCTCAAGCCGGGGCGCGTGACCGTGGCCCGATTGAGCCAGGCGACCGGCGATCTGCGGCTGGTGATCGGCGGTGGCGAGATACTGCCTGCGCCGCCGAGTTTTTCCGGCACGTCGGGCCTGTTGCGTTTTGACCGTCCGGCAATGGATGTCCTGGATACGGTTTTACGTGAAGGGCTGGAGCATCATCTGGCGCTGACGTATGGCGAGCACCGGGCGGCGCTGACCGCGCTAGCCGGGCTGCTTGGCCTCCCGATTCTGTCGCTCTGAGCGTTCCAGCTGGAAAGGAGGAATGGCTGTTACCCGACCGTATGGCGTATGCCGGCGAGGCTCGTTGGGCCTAATGGCCCTGGTACAAACCGTTTGCCTGACAAAAGAGGAGATAAGCTGATGATGAAACGAACCCTTCTTGCATTGTTGCTGGTTGCCGCGTTAGTCGTGGCAGCGCTGCCCGCGCTGGCTCAGGGCGACCAGGTTGAGCTACGCATCACCTGGTACAATGACGGCAAAGAGGGCGAGGTCCTGCGCGACCTGCTCGATCGGTTTGAGGCGGAAAATCCAGGGATCAGGGTGGTCATCGATGAGGTAGCTTATGCTGACCTGCACACCCTGCTGCAGGCGCAGGTTGAAACCGGCGAAGCCCCGGATATGGCCCGCATCACCTTCCCCAACCGCTTCCTGGGCCAGTACCTTGATCTCTCCGCTTATGTCGCCGATCCACAGTACTGGCTGGACAACATTCCGGAGGCTGTGCTCGGCTCGATGCGTCAGGGGGCGGAGGATACCGGCATCTACGGTTACCCGACCCAGTTCACCGTGACCGGGCCGTTCATCAATGTCACCCTGTTCGAGCAGGCCGGCGTCGAAATCCCACCTGATGACTCGACCTGGGAGGAATGGGTGGCGGCGGCGACGGCAGTGGCCGAAGAGCTGAGCGACGCCGAGTTCACCATCTACCCGGTGGCGATTGACCGCACCGGGCACCGCTTCTGGGGGCCATCCCTGAGCCGTTGTGCGACCTACATCAACGAGGATGGCACCTTTACGGTCGATTCGCCGGGCTTCCGCTCTACGGCGGAGATGATCATCGGCTGGCATAACGATGGGCTGATGCCGCCGGATGTGTGGGGCGGCAGCGCGGGCAACTACGTCCCGGCTGCGCCGTATTTCATCAACGGGCAACTGGTACTGTATATGTCCGGCAGCTGGCAGGTGGGCAACTTTGCCACCAATATTGGCGACGCCTTCGATTGGAAGGTGATCCCCAATCCGCGCGGCGACTGCGGGGCGACTGGCGTGCCCGGCGGCGCGCTGATGGTGGCCTTTGCGGGCACCGAGCATCCGGAAGAAGTGGGGAAGGTCATGGACTACCTGTTCAGCGAAGAGGTGATCGCGGAGTTCTATGCCCGTACGCTCTTCCTGCCGGGGCATCTGGGTCTGATCGAGAAGGGCATTGAGTATCCCAGCAACAACGAAGCCCTCAACGCCTTTGCTGCGATGATCCCGAACCTGATGGAAGAAGCGTATGCGCTGCAGTACCACCCCAAGGGGCCGGATCTGAACGCCGCCATTCGCGACCGTCTGAGCCAGGTGATCGCTGGCGAATTCACACTGGATGAGGCGATCGAGCGCATCCAGGCGGATATGGACGCGCTGTTTGCCCAGTAGCGCCGGGCAGCCTGACCCGGTAAAGTTGGGGCGCGCTGCCACCGGATAGGCCGCAGCGCGCCCCGCCCCGGAGATTGTTCCTGTAAGATAAGCGCAGGGCAGGGCGGGTGGTCTTCATGCGCACGACACGAGTCACCAAGCGCAGAGGCGGGAAACGAAAGCTCGTGATGGCCTGGATCGGTCGGCTGCTGCTCAAGCCGTTTGTGGCGCTGGCGACCCTGGCGGATGTCGTCCTGGGGCCGCTGCAAAAGCTGCTAGGCATGCAGCGGATGGGTTATTTCTTTGTCTTGCCTAATCTACTGGTCTTTGGCATTTTCATCCTGTTGCCGATGCTTTTGAATTTTTACTACGGCTTCACGGCGGGCGATTCCATCTTACCGGAGAACCGCCAGTTTGTGGGGTTGGCCAACCTGGAATCCCTGTTCGCCTGCCAGCCAACCTTCCTTGATCCGCGCAGCGAGAGCTTCATGAACCCCAGTGTCTGTCAGCAGGATCGCTTCTGGCGGGCGGCAGGCAACACGCTCACCTTTGTGATCTTTCAGGTGGGCGTCATGGTACTCTTCGCGCTGGTGACGGCGCTGGCGCTCAACCGTGAAGTCCGCGGGCGGGGGTTCTTCCGCAGTATCTTCTTTTACCCGGTGCTGCTCTCTCCGGTGGTGGTGGCCCTGATCTGGAAGTGGATTTTGCAGCCGGAAGGGGTCTTCAATGGCATCCTGGTCGGGATGGGCCTGGAGCGCCTGCCCTTCCTGGTGGAAGCGAACTGGGCGCGGCTGTGGGTGATTGTGGTCAGCGTGTGGGCGCAGATGGGCTTCCACACCCTGATTCTGCTGGCTGGCCTGCAATCTATCCCCCATGAGCTATATGAGGCGGCCTCGATGGATGGCGCAGGCGCCTGGCGTTCATTCCGCCAGATCACCCTGCCGCTGCTGATGCCGACGATGGTGGTGGTGCTGGTGCTGTCCCTGATCCGGGCGGTGCAGGTCTTTGACCAGGTGTTTGTCCTGACCACGGGCGGGCCGGGGACGGCGACGCTGTATATGGTCCAATACATCTTCCAGACAGCCTTTGACCGGCAGCAGTTCGGGCTGGCCGCGGCGACATCGCTGGTGCTGGCGGCAGTGCTCTTTGTCCTGACACTGGGCCAGCTCCGTCTGGGCCGGACAAGCGAGATCGCCTAGCGAGACAGGAAGGAGAGACCATGGCTGACGAAAAGCGCGGCGTAGTCGCCTTTCTGACCCGCAGACACGGTGGCCGCCGGATCGACCTGGCCGATGTGCTGACCTATCTCTACCTGCTGGCGGGCGTAGTGGTGATGTTCGGCCCGGTGGTCTGGCTGGTGATGTCGTCTTTCAAGGCGCAGTCTAACCTGTTTGACTTTCCGCCCAGTTTCCTGCCGCAGAAGCAGGACACGGTGGTCGTCGAAGGCTATGAGCAGCCGCTGCCGCTGTATGACATCACGTTTGCCGATGGCACCACCCGGCAGCTGGCCCAGGTGCGGCGGGTGGGACTGCAGGTGACGATGGTCGACCCCGCGCAGCCTGAGACTGAACCGCTGGAGTTGAACATCCGCGAACTGGCGGGGCGGCGGGAAGTCAAGCGGGTGTTCTTTGACCTGTCCAATTACAGTGGGGGCGTGCAGAGTTTCCCGTTCTTCACGTACCTGCGCAACAGCGTGGTGATCACGGTGGTGGCGACACTGGTCACGCTGCTGATCAACAGTATGGCGGCCTATGGCCTGAGCAAGTTCCATTACAGGGGCCGCGATACGATCTTCCTGATCATGATCAGCACGCTAATGGTGCCAATCTCCGTGATTCTGATCCCGGCCTTTCTGGTGATTACCAAGGTTGGTTGGAATAACAGCTTGTGGGGAGTGATTATTCCCGGTGCGGCCACGCCGACGGGCGTCTTCCTGCTACGTCAGTACATGCTAACTATCCCTGACGAACTGCTGGAGTCGGCGCGGATCGACGGGGCAACCGAGTGGCGCATTTACTGGCAGATCATCCTGCCACTGACTTCTCCGGCGCTGGCGGTGCTGACGATCTTCTCGGTGATGTGGCGCTGGAACGACTTCCTGTGGCCGCTGATCGTGCTCAACCGTTCGGAGTTGTTCACGTTGCAGGTTGGCCTGAACGCTTTTCAGGGTGCTTTGAACGTGCAATGGCATTACATCCTGGCGATGACGGTGCTCACACTGCTGCCGATCACGGTCGTGTTCGCGCTGCTGCAGCGCTACATCACGACCGGCATCGCCACCACGGGCATGAAGTAGGTGATGATGCCAGTCTTACCGGGGCTGGCTTCAATGGATCGGGCATACACGCAAGGAGTCATCATGGATAAGGGACCGCACAAGTTCCTGATCGGGGGCGAATGGCGCACCAGCGATGTAGCGGTGGATGTTCGTTTCCCCTATAACAATGAAGTTGTCGCCCAGGTGTACCAGGCGAGCGACGCCGACCTGGAAGATGCGATTCAGGCGGCAGTGCGCGGTTTTGAAGTGACGCGCAAACTGCCAGCGTACCGCCGGTCGCGCATTCTGCTCAAGCTGCTCGACCAGATGGAGAAGCGGTATGATGAGCTGGTGGCAGCTCTGCAGTTGGAGGGCGGTAAGACGCTCAATGTTGCCCGCGGAGAAGTCAGCCGGGCGCTGGAAACCATCCGCGTCTCAGCGGAGGAAGCCAAGCGTATCGCCGGCGAAATTGTCCCGATTGACTGGACGGAAGCCGGCGAGGGGCGGATCGGGCTGGTTCGGCACCTGCCACTGGGGCCAGTGCTGGGCATTGCGCCCTTCAATTACCCGCTCAACCTGAGCTGCCATAAGCTTGGCCCGGCCATTGCCGCCGGGAACTCGTTCATTCTCAAGCCTGCCAGCAACACGCCGCTATCGGGCCTGCTGCTGGCGGAGATGGTGCTGGAAGCCGGTTACCCGCCGGAGGCGCTGAGCGTGGTGATCTGCCCCGGTTCGCGGGCAGAGAGACTCGTCCGCGACGAGCGCATCAAGTTCTTCACGTTCACCGGCAGCTCAGAGGTCGGCTGGTATCTTAAGAGTGTGGCCGGGCGCAAGCGCGTCGGGCTGGAGCTGGGGGGGAACGCGGCGGCGATCGTCCATGAGGACGCCAACATCGATTACGCTGTGCGGCGGATCGCTGTCGGCGGTTTCACCAACGCCGGGCAGAACTGCATCTCCGTGCAGCGTGTGCTGATCCATCGCCCGATCTACAACCAGACGCTGGAGCTGCTGCTGGAGCGGATCAGCCAGCTCAAGTTCGGTGATCCGCGCGACCCGACCGTGGAGGTCGGCCCGATGATCGATGCACGGGCGGCGCAGGAAGCTTACGCCAAGGTGCAGGAGGCGGTCGCCGCGGGCGCCCGGATTGCCCTGGGTGGGCGCTGTGAGGGGGCGATGTTCGAGCCGACTGTGCTGGTGGATACCACGCCGGATATGCGGGTCAACCGCGAGGAGTTGTTCGCGCCGGTGATCACGGTGACGCCGTACGAGGATTTCGAAGAGGCTATCCGCCTGGCCAATGACACGGACTACGGTCTGCAATCGGGCCTGTTCACCAACAACATGAACCGCATCATGCGCGCTTTTGAGGAGATCCAGGTTGGCGGGTTGCAGGTGAACGACGTCTCGACCTTTCGCATTGACCAGATGCCCTATGGCGGCGTCAAGGGGTCGGGTGTTGGCAGGGAAGGGCCGCGTTACGCCATCGAAGAGATGACCGAGATGAAGCTGATGGTGCTGAATCTGCCGGGCGGCCTCGAGGATTAGCGGGCAAGGGGTGCAGCGGGTTCAAGTGCCCGCCGCACCCCTTCCTTTCGTGTGGCGGAACAATTTATGTCAGATATTAAATTATTTCTAAATTAATTTATTCTCAATGATTATCGAGCATTTACCTGACTGCATGCAGATTCGTGGAAGGCGCCGCAGAGGAGGGTGACGATGAAGTTCTTTCTGGATAGCGCCCATGTCCATGAGATCGAATACGCGCTGGAGATGTGGGCCATCGACGGCGTGACCACCAACCCGCGCCATATACAGGCCACTGGTCGCCCGTTTCTGGAGGTCATTCGCGAGATTGGTCGGCTGGTGGTGGGCACCGACAAGACGATCTCCACCGAGATCAACCCGCACCATACCCGCTGGGAAGATATGGTGGCGGAGGCGGAGCAACTCGCCGCACTATGCCCCAACTTTGTGATCAAAGTTCCGTCTACCGAAGCCGGGTTCAAAGCCTGCCAGGTCCTGCGTGGGGAGGGCATCCGCGTCAATGTGACAGTGTGTTTTTCGGCGGTGCAGGCGTTGCAGGCTATGCGCATGGGCGCGACATACGTCTCACCCTTCATTGGTTGGAAAGAAGCCAGCGGCGAGGAAACCGTGTCGCTCATTCAGGAGATTGTGACAATCCGCGACAACTATTCCTTCGCCACCGAGGTGCTGGTGGCAGCGGTGCGCAACGCGCGGCAGATCGTGGAGGCGGCGGTTGCCGGGGCGGATATTGTCACCGCCGGGTTTGCTGTGTACCAGGAGGGATTTGACCATCCTTACACGCATTCTGGCCTGGCCCGATTCCAGAGCTTCTGGGATCAGACTCCGTACGGTGAATGGTAGCCCTGAAGGGAGGATGACTATGGTCAAGCCGCCAAAAATCGTCGTCATTGGCGCGGGCAGCGCCATTTTTGGTCTGGGAGCTATGGCGACCATCATCCGCTCGGAGCGTATGCGCGGCGCGGAGTTGGCCCTGGTGGACATCAACGAGCCAGCACTGGAAACCATGACTCGCCTGGCGGAGATTCTCAATGCGGCATGGGGCGCGGGCATGACCATCCGTGGCACGACCAACCGCCGCGAGGTACTACGTGACGCCGATTTCGTGATCGTCTCCGTGCAGGTCGGCGACCGGGAGACAGTCTGGGAGATGGACTGGCAGATTCCATTGCGCTATGGCGTGCGCCAGCCGTACGCGGAGAACGGCGGCCCCGGCTCGATCGCCCATACGGCGCGCAACATGCCGCTGATGCTGGACATTGCCTACGACATGGAGGAGCTTTGCCCCAACGCCTGGTACCTGAACCTGACCAATCCGCTGATCCGCCTGACATGGGGGGTGGCCCGGTATACGTCAATCAAGGTGCTGGGGCTGTGCCACCAGTTGCTGTGGGGGTACGCCATGGCCGGGGCGGTGCTGGCTGATCGCTGGGGCATCCCCGTGCCGCCGGGCTTCCATGTTCACACCAATGCGGACAACATGCCCAATTTTATCCCTGTGGCGCGGGCGGCGCTGGAACATCTGGACATCAAGGCGGCGGGGATCAACCACTTCTCGTGGGCTTACGAGATTCGCGACCGGCACACCGGTGAAGACCTCTACCCCCTCCTGCGTGACCAATGGTTCAACCACTACCGGCGAGACTTTGAACCGCTGACCCGTGAAACCTTTGAGATCTTCGGCCTGCTGCCCACACCGGGCGATGCACACCTGTGCGAGTTCCTGCCGTGGGTGACCGATCCCACGACCAAACCCTGGGAGAAGTATCACCTGACCCCCCAGGACTGGGAAGGCAACCGGCGGCGGCGGGCACGGCGGCGGGCGCTGGCAGAATCGATCGTGCGCGGCGAAGTGGCGGTGGAAGAGCTGCGCGACCTGTGGAAGCATGACATTCTGGAGGAGCCGGTTGTCGATATCATGGCTGCCATCCACTACAACGACAACCTCTACCTGCAGCAACTGAACATCCCCAACAATGGCGGGCTGATCCCCAACCTGCCACCAGATGGCATTGTCGAAGTGCCCGGCGTGATCTCCGCGCTGGGGGTACAGGGGCTGGGTATGCCGCCGCTGCCGGAAGGCATCGCTGAGCTGTGCCGCCGCGAGCTGGAACTTAGCTCGCTGGTGGTGGAGGCGGCAGTGCACGGCGACCGCCAGCTCCTGCTGCAGGCGCTGTTGCTGGACCACATGATCACCGACATTGACACGGCCCGCGCCATCATGCGCGATTTTTTGACCGAGTTCGCGGATTACCTGCCGCAGTTCAGTTAGCGTGCAGCGAACGTCCTGCTGGAGGAAGGAGAAGTTAGGGTGAAGCGGGTCTTTGTGATCGAGCAAGAAGATAACGTTGGCACCGCGGTCCTGGAGCCTATCGAAGCTGGCGAGACCGTTCAGGCGTATGGCCGGCTGGCCGGAATCAGCGTGATAGCCAACCAGCCGATTCCCTATGGGCATAAAATCGCCCTGCGGGATATTCCCAGGGGCGCGGCAGTGATCAAGTACGGCCTCAGCATCGGGACAGCGACAGCGGACATCAAGGCCGGTGACCACGTGCATGTTCACAACGTAGAGAGCAATCGCGGGCGCGGCGACCTGGCTGCGCGGCAGGCATCACAGGGGGCAGAATCATGACTGAATTCTGGGGTTACTTGCGCGCTGATGGTTCGGTCGGGGCGCGCAACCATTTGCTGATTCTCTCCGGCACGGTGTACGCCAATGACATCTGTGAACGGGTGGCCGACCACATCGCCGGGGCGGTGGCGATCACCCATCCGCTGGGCCGCTGCCAGGTGCGACCTGACCTGCGGATGACGCGCCGCTTCCTGGCCAATACCGGCATGAATCCGAACGTGGGTGCGGTGGTCGTCATCGACCACTTCCGCGAGGAAGGCATGACGGCGGAAGACCTGGCCCACGATATCCAGACGGCGACCGGCAAGCCAGTGGCGACGGTTAACATCCGCGCCGCGGGCGGGCTGATTGCGGCTACCCAGCAGGCGCTGTATTACGCGGCGGACTTTGCCCGCATGCTGAGCGACCTGCGGCGGGAGCCGGTCCCGCTGTCCAAGTTGTTGTTCGGCGTGGAATGTGGCACATCCGATACCACGTCCGGTCTGGCCAGCAACCCGGCGACCGGCATCTGCTCTGACCTGATCATCGCCGAGGGTGGGCGCACGATCATGGCCGAATGCACGGAGTGGATGGGCTGCGAGGAGTGGCTGACCAGCCGGGCCGTCAGCCCAGAGATCGCTGCTCAGATTGTGGCCGGGGTGAAGGATATGGAGCAGCGCGCCCTGGCCAGCGGCGAAGACATCCGAGGGTCCCAGCCTACGGGTGACAACATCGTGGGCGGGCTGACCACGATCGAGGAGAAATCGATGGGGGCCTGCAAGAAGTCCGGCAGCGCGCCGATCGTCGGCTACCTGGAGATCGCCGAGCGCCCGGCGAGCGCCACGCCCGGCCTGTACGTAATGTATGGCCCCGGTCACGGGGCAGAGTCAATCAGCAGCATGGCGGCGGCTGGTTGCCAGGTACTGGTCTTCAACGCGGGCGGCGGACATACCTCCAGCCACCCGATCATGCCCACGATCAAGATCACGGGCAACGCCACCTCGTACGCGCTGATGAAGGACACCGTCGAACTGGATGTCAGCGGCGTGCTGCGCGATGAGATCACGTTGGAAGAAGCCGGGCGCATGGTCTTTGACGAGGTCGTGGCCGTTGCCAGTGGTCGCCTGACCAAGTCGGAGGCGCTCAAGGCGCACAACAGCTTCGCCATTCACCGCGTGGGGGTGAGCATCTAGGCGGCCTGCGGAGGTGAGTTGTGGCGCGGGCCACAGGTGACCTTCGCCAGTACGCCCCTCACGGCGGGTGGAATATGATGCAGGCATAGGCCGCGAGTAAAGACTTGCCGCCGGGCCTGCATCATTTGTTTTGCCTCGGGCTGACGACGGGGAAATCAGGGAGGGACGATGACGCGCGAGTTCAGTATCCCGTATGGCAGGACGACGCTCCACTTCACCATCCCGGAAGCGTATGCACAGGTGGACGTGATCACGGCGGCTGACGTGCCGGGGGCAGCCGATCCACTGGCAATGGTGATCCGGGCGCTTGACGAGCCGGTAGGCGGTGTCAGCCTGCAGAGCTTCGCCGGTGCGCGTTCCGCGGCGATTGCTGTGAACGACAAGACGCGTCCTGTGCCCCATGAATACCTTTTGCCGCCGCTGCTGGAGCGCCTGGAAGCGCTGGGCCTGCCGCCGGAAGCGATCACGCTGGTCATCGCCAATGGCACGCATACGCCCATGCCGCCGGAGGAATATGAACGTGTCGTCCCCCCGGCGATCTTGGCCCGCTACCCGGTGATCTCCCACGACTGCGATGACCGGGAAGCAATGGTCTACCTTGGAAAAACGTCGCGCGGGACGCCGGTCTGGGTTAACCGCCGTTACCGGGAAGCCGACCTGCGGCTGGTAGTGGGCAACATCGAACCGCACATGTTCATGGGCTTCTCCGGCGGAGTCAAGAGCGCGGCGGTGGGCGTCAGCGCACGGGAAACCATCGCCCATAACCACAAGATGCTGACCCTGCCCGGTGCACGGATGAACTGCTACGAGGAAAATCCGCTGCGCATGGATGTGGAAGAGATCGGGCAGATGATCGGTGTACACTTCGCCCTCAACGCTATCCTCAACGGGCGCAAGACCATCGTCAAAGCGATCGCCGGGGACCCGCTGGCGGTGATGCAGGCGGGCATTCCGCTGGTGCGCGAAATCGCTGTCACGCCTGTCGCCGCCCCGTATGATCTGGTCATCGCCAGTTCTGGCGGCGCACCCAAAGACATCAACTTCTACCAGGCACAGAAGGCGCTAGTCCCGGCGGCGATGGTGGCCCGCGATGGCGGTACAGTGATCCTGGTGGCGGCCTGCCCGGAGGGAGCAGGCAGCGCCGTTTTTGAGCGATTCATGAGCGACGGACAGGTCTCTTCCATGCAGGAAGTCCTGGAGCGTTTCGCCCGCGAGGAGTTTCAGATCGGCAAGCACAAGGCCTATCTGGTTGCGCGGGATGCGGTGCGTGTCAACGTGCGGCTGGTCTCGGATATGCCGCCGGAGGCCGTCCGCGCCCTGCTGCTAACGCCGGCGGAGAGTCTGCAGGCCGCTGTTGACGCGGCGCTGGCGGAGCTGCCGGCTTCCGCGCGGATCGCGATCATGCCCGCTGCCAACGCGGTTGTCCCCATGCTGAGGAGTGGGGCGCAGTAGATTCGCGCTGGTTGCTACGGGCAGGGCTGGCCGCCGGGTAGCGCCAGTAGCGCCTCGGCCAGCCGCGCCAACCCCGCGCTGACCTGCGCCGGGTCGCCGCCGAAGCCCAACCGGATGTGGGCTGGCGCGCCAAAGTATCGCCCCGGCACGACCGCGACTCCGCAGTGTTCTCGCAGGTGTTCCACCAGCGCGTCGCTCTCCGCTAACCCGCACAGGCGAGGGAACCACACGCAGCCATACGGCGGCACCGCCCCCTCCAGACGGCCAGCGGCGATCATCTCCGCGGCAAAACGGAGGACAGCCGGGCGATTCATGGCGACAGCTTCCTGGCCGTGCTGGCGGTAGCGCGGCAGGTTGTCAAAGACGACTGACGCCGCCGCCTGGTCCAGCGACGAGAGGCTGGTTTCAAACGTGACGTGCACTTCCTGCAGGCGAGCCATGATCGGCGGCGCGGCGATCATCCAGCCGACGCGCAGCCGCCCCAGCCCGTAGGCTTTGGACAGGCTGCTGATACTGACGATGTTGTCCGCCAGCAGGGCCGCCGTCCGGCTGTAACCGGGGCCATCCGGCGCGAGATCATGAAAGACCTCGTCGGTGACGATGGTCGCGCCGGTGCGGTCGGCGATGGCCGCGATCTGTTGCAGCATCGCATCGTCCAGCCGCGTACCGCCGGGGTTGTGAAGGTTGGTCAGCACAATCAGGCGCGTTTCGGGCCGGATCAGCGTTTCCAGCATGGCCAGGTCAGGCTGACCACTGGCGGCGTCGCGGGTGAAGTGGGAGATGTGCGCCCCCCGGCGGAGCAACACCGTCCGGAAGGGCTGATAAACTGGCGATTCGAGCAGCGCATGTTCCCCCGGTTCCACCAGCGCCAGCGCCGCCAGCACGAAGGCCATGGATGCGCCACTGGTGATCAGGATGCGCGCCGGATCGTGAATGCCGTAATGACGCTGGATACCGCTGATGAGATCAGGATGACCCCAGGAAGATGTCCGATTGGCGCGTTCCTGTAAAACGGCCCAGCCAATGGCCTGCAGATCGGTCATCAGCAGGTCGAGCGGCTCCCGGACGGCGCTGCTGAACAGGTTATAGCACCCGCTGCGCGCGGCCAGACGGGTTCCCATCTGCCGCGCCCAGGCGAGATAATCAGCGCTGATCAGTTCAGGATCGATACTGGGCAAAGGAACATCCACGGTGCCGGTTGCCCGGTCAGTAAGGGTCACGGAAGTCTTCCTTTTCAGGCAGGGCGGTTCTCCAAACGCGCGTGATTATACCCCGCGCCGGGGGCGGCTGTGTTATGATTGGGCCGGCTTTTTGCGCCGGAATTCCACCTCTCAGGAAGGGAATCATGCCTCTGTTTGATTTGCCTCTGGAGCAGTTGCGCACGTATCGGCCAGAGCGCCGGGAACCGGCCGATTTTGATGCCTTCTGGGCGCAGTCGCTGGCGGAAGCGCGGGCGCATCCGCTGGCGGCGCAGTTCGAGCCGGCGGACTTCAAGCTCAAGACGATCGATTGCTACGATGTCACCTTCGCTGGTTATGATGGCCAGTCGGTGCGCGGTTGGTTCATGGTGCCGCATGGGGCGACCGGGCCGCTGCCTTGCGTGGTGCAGTATATCGGTTATGGCGGCGGGCGCAGCTATCCCCTGGACTGGCTGGTCTGGTCCTGCGCCGGGTACGCTCACCTGGTCATGGATACCCGCGGGCAGGGCAGTACCTGGCGTCATGGTGACACGCCCGACCTGCCTACCGCCGGGGCCAACCCTTTCCATCCTGGCTTCATGACGCAGGGCATTCTCGACCCGGTGACGTACTACTACCGGCGCGTTTTTGTGGACGCCGTGCGGGCGGTTGAAACGGCGCTCAGCCACCCGCTGGTGGATGCCAGGCGGATCGCCGTAGCAGGCGGCAGCCAGGGCGGAGGAATCGCGCTGGCGGTCAGCGGCCTGATCCCGGATGTGGTGGCTGTTGCCATGCCCGATGTGCCGTTCCTGTGCCACTACCGGCGCGCTACCGAACTGGTGGACACCGATCCGTACGCAGAGATCACACGCTACTGCAAGATTCACCGCGACAAGGTGGACACGGTCTTCAATACCCTGTCTTACTTTGACGGTGTGAATTTCGCCGTTCGCGCCCGCGCCAGGGCGCTCTTCTCTGTCGGTCTAATGGACGACATCTGCCCGCCCAGCACCGTCTTTGCCGCCTACAACTACTACGCCGGCGAAAAGGACATCCGCATCTGGTCATACAATAACCACGAGGGCGGGGGTGCTCATCACCAGCTGGAACAACTGCGCTTCCTGGCCGATCTGTGGGGGTGATGGCGGCGCGTGTCAGCGCTGTCGGTCGCCGTTCCGGGCTGGCATTTTGGTGGTGGGAAAGGCATAATCGCAGTATCAGCCTTACCTAGGCAGCCGGGGAGTCGACCGGCTTTTTGCTGTCGTATGCTCCTGATGAGGTGTCAATTACCGATCCTGTCAGGCTTCCGGATGTGGCGCTGCCGCGGGGCAGGCCGGGTTCTACCTGTGGTTCTGGTGGGCGGTTACGCCCCTGTTGATCTTCATTCGCTCAGGCGCCGGCAGGCGATCCCCGGCGGCTGTCAGTGGAGGTGCGTGTGTATCACGAGATTCGTTGGACGGAACAGAAAATCGGCCGGCGGCTGGACCTGATTGCTTCCCGGCAATACCGGCTGCGCCTGCCTTTGCCATCGTTCCGCTTTCTGGCGTTGGATGGCCCCCAGGTGCTGCCGCCGGTAGCCCCGGATGTGGACGATCGCGGCTGGGAGGTGGTTGCCCCGCAATCCTACTGGGGGCACTGGCAGCAGGATTTTGTGATGCGCACCCGCTTCAGCGTCCCGGCGGATTGGCCGTCGGAAGCGCCGGCGGCGCTATTCCTGCCGCTTGGTGTGGCCGGGAGCTTCAGCCATCCGGAAGCGCTGGCGTACATCGACGGGGAGGCGGTAGCCGCTTGCGACCGTCATCATCAGGAGATCGTCCTGCCAGCGGTGTGGCGCGACGGGCAGGAACATGTCCTGGCGCTGCATGGGTGGACGGGCAACGCCGAATCCACCAATCCGGCCCAGCCCTATATGGCTGTCCCGGCGGTTGTGCTGATCGACCAGCCCACCCGCGATTTCGTGGCACTGGCCCGTGTGGCGCTTGGCGCAGTACGGTTATATGAGCCGCATAACCCGGCCCGCGATCGCTTGCTCAACGCACTTGATGCTGCCTTCAAAGCGCTTGATCTGCGCGAGCCACTGGGTGATGCCTTCTACGCCAGCGTGCCCGGCGCTCTGGAGTGCCTGCGGTCCGGCGTCGAACAGGCCGGTGTGCCGATGGATGTCGACGTGATCAGCGTGGGGCACGCCCATATTGACGTGGCCTGGCTGTGGACGCTGGGCCAGACCCGCCGCAAAGCCGGGCGTACCTTCCAGAATGTCATCCGCCTGATGGATCAGTTCCCGGAATATCGTTTTACCCAGAGCCAGCCCCAGCTTTACGAGTTCGTGCGGCAGGACTACCCGGCGCTTTTTGAGGCTATCCGGAGGCGGGTGGCCGAAGGGCGCTGGGAACCGATCGGCGGGATGTGGGTGGAGGCGGACTGCAACATCAGCGGGGCGGAATCGCTGGCCCGCCAGTTTATACTGGGACGCCGCTTCTTCCGGGAACATTTCGGCGCGGGGGCGGAAACGCCTGTGCTGTGGCTGCCGGACGTGTTCGGTTATGCCTGGGCGTTGCCGCAACTGATCAAGCAGGCCGGGCTGGAATACTTCTTCACCATCAAGATCGGTTGGAGCCAGTACAACCGCCTGCCGTACGATAGCTTCTGGTGGCAGGGCCTGGACGGTACACGGGTGTTGACGCATTTCAGCACCACGCCGGAAGAGCACGATATTCACAGCCGGGCCACCTATAACGCTGCAGCGACTCCACTGGCCGTCTATGGTACGTGGCTGAATTCCCAGCACAAGGAAAGCCAGCGTACCCACCTGATGAGCTACGGCTATGGCGATGGTGGCGGCGGCCCGACCCGCGAGATGCTGGAGAACGTCCGCGCCATGGCGAACCTGCCGGGGATGCCGCGTACGCAGTTTGGCCGCGTGGGGGACTTCTTCCGGCGGCTGGAAGCGGAATCCGGGGCGCAATTGCCCGTCTGGAATGGCGAGTTATACCTGGAGTTGCACCGGGGGACGTATACGACCCAGGGCCGCAACAAACGTGCCAACCGCAAGAGCGAGTTCCTGTTGCACGACGCCGAATTCCTGGCGGTGCTGGCGGGGTTGTTGAATCCGGCGGCTGTCTACCCCGCCGCGACGCTGGATGAGGCCTGGCATACCGTGTGCCTGAACCAGTTCCACGACGTGATTCCTGGCAGTAGCATTACCGCCGTATATGAGGAGTCACAGGCGCAATACCGGGAGGTGTTCCGGACGGCAATTCAGGTGCGGGATGACGCCTTGGGGCAGATCGCCCCGCAGATCGGCGGCGACATCCTGCTGGCTAATCCCATTGCGTTTGCGCGGGAAGACCTGGTCTTCTGGCCGGAGACGCTTCCGGCTGGTCACCACCTGGTGCGTCCGGATGGACGGGCCGTAATGACACAGCCGGTCGAAGGTGGCTTGTGGCTGGCCCCCGGCGTGCTTCCGCCGCTGAGCGTCACCCCGCTGGTCGTCGCTTCTGGCGAGGTTGAACCGCCGCAGACAGGGCTGGAGGTCGCGCCTGACCGGCTGGAGAACGCCTATGTACGCGTGGAATTCAACCGTGCTGGGGATATCGCGCGCATCTATGATAAGGTCAACCGTCGCGAGGTGCTGCCCGCCGGGGCGGTCGCCAACCAGTTCCAGGCTTTTGAAGACCGGCCTCTGAACTGGGATGCCTGGGATATCGACATCTTCTACGATGATCGGATGTGGCTGGCCGAACCGGCAGAAAGCATTGAGGTTGTGGAAGCAGGGCCGTTGCGGGCGGCGCTGAAGATCACCCGACGCATCCTGAACAGCCCTTATGAGCAGATTATCTCACTGGCCTACAACAGCCCGCGCCTGGACATCACCACCAATATCGACTGGCGGGAGCGCAGTGTGCTGCTCAAAGCCGCCTTCCCGGTCGATGTGCTTTCGCCGGTAGCTACGTACGAGATTCAGTACGGCAACGTGCAGCGACCGACCCATCGCAACACCAGCTGGGACTGGGCGCGTTTTGAGGTCGTGGCCCAGAAATGGGTGGACCTCAGCGAAGGCGACTATGGCGTCAGCCTGCTCAATGACTGCAAGTATGGCCATGACATCCGCGACAACGTGATCCGGATCAGTTTGCTGCGCGGCCCCAGCCAGCCGGATCCGGTGGCGGACCTCGGCGCTCATACCTTCACGTACAGCCTGCTCCCGCATGCAGGCAGCTGGGATGAGCGGACGATCGCCGCTGCCTATGCGCTGAACGACCCGGTTGTGGCAGCCAGAGGCACTGGCCGGGCGGTGGAGCACACGCCTGCTGCCCTGGAGGGGATGCTGCGTCTGGATCGATCGAACATCGTGATCGAAACGATCAAGCAGGCGGAAGATGGGCGGGGCGTGATCGTCCGCTTCTACGAAGCCCGTCGCCAGCGCGGCCCGCTGAGCCTGACGGCGTCCTTCCCGCTGGCTGAAGCCTGGCTCACCAATCTGCTGGAGGAAGACCAGACGCGGCTGGAAGTGGACGGCAACCGTGTGACGATGTCCATCAGGCCATACCAGATCGTTACGCTGCGCCTGATCCCGGCCTAGAGCACCGGGCGGCGCAGGGCATGAGCGCGCCAGAGGCGGGTCTCCTGGCGCGCTTTGCTATCCGGTCAGGGTGAGGCAACCGGGAGGCCTGCCCCAGCAGCGATGTCTGAGGGCAGGTTATACGGTGAGGAGATGATCTGACAATGCTTACCGAGCAACAGAATCCCCGTAGTATGGATATCGACCGCCGCTCCACGCTTGAAATCCTCCAGATCATGAATGATGAGGATGCGACGGTTGCCCTGGCGGTGCGGCGGGTGCTACCGGCTATTGCCCAGGCGGTGGATGTGATCACCGCACGCTTGCAACAGGGAGGGCGCCTTTTCTACGTGGGGGCCGGGACGAGCGGCCGCCTGGGCGTGCTGGATGCAGCGGAGTGCGTACCCACTTTTAGTGTCCCACCAGAGATGGTACAGGGCCTGATCGCCGGAGGATACCGGGCGCTGATCGAGGCGGTGGAAGGTGCAGAAGATGACCGGGACGCGGGGCGGCGCGACCTGCTGGCCCGCGACCTCAATGCGCTGGATGCTGTGGTGGGCATTGCAGCCAGCGGCAATACCCCCTATGTGGTCGGGGCGCTGGAATATGCTAACGAAATCGGCGCGGCGACGATCGCGCTTACCTGCAATAGCCCGGCCCTGATGCTGGATACGGCTCAGATCGCTATCCCGGTGCTGACCGGCCCGGAGGTGATCACCGGCTCTACCCGTCTCAAGGCAGGTACGGCGCAGAAGATGGTCCTGAACATGCTCTCTACCGCTACCATGATCCGGTTGGGCAAGGTCTATGGCAACCTCATGGTGGATGTGAAGGTTACCAACCAGAAACTGGCCCGGCGCGCCCGGCGGATTGTCAGCCAGGTGACCGGTCTCAGCGAGGAAGAGGCCGCTGTCCTGCTCACCAGGGCGGACAACCAGGTCAAGGTGGCGATCCTGATCGGGCTACTGGGCATCTCGCCGGAAGATGCGCGAGCCAGGCTGGTGGCGGCTGATGGCCGCCTGAGCGCGATCATCCCTGCCCCAGAGGGCTAGAGATTGGTGGCTTTTGCCAGGCAGGAACATCAAGAGGACGAGCGGGGCGCGACGGGATGCGCCCCGCTCCCTGTTCAGCGGGTCTGAGTGGAGGCCGGTTCTGGTTGCCGGGGCTCTGCCGCGCGGCGCTGGGTTCCAGCGGGCAGCCATAGCGCCGCCAGCCCGGCGGCGATCACCACCAGAGCAACAACCTGGAAGGCGGACGCCAACCCGATCTGATCGGAGAGTCCACCGATCAACAGGCTGCCTATTGCGCCGGTGGCGAACAGAAACCCCAGAGTCAGGCCGGAAGCCAGCCCTTTACGGCCAGGGATGAGACTCTGGGCCAGGGCCACGATCACGCTGTGTGATCCGCCGGTCAGCGCCCCGGCGGCAATGGCCAGCCCGAATGCCAGTGGTTTTTCCCCCGAGACCGGCAGCAGGTACAGCGCTGGGACGGAGAGCAGCAGGCTGGCGGCGATGACATGGCGGCGGTCGTAACGGTCGGCCAGTTGCCCGAAGATCACGCCTGCAATGCCAGAAGCCAGCCAGAACGAGGTGGTGATCAGGCCGTACTCGGTCGGGTCCCAGCCTTTGGATTGGAACAGACGGGGGATAAAGGCGACCGATCCCGGCTGGGCCATGCTGCGTAGCATGACCACCAGGGCCAGCAGCGCCAGCGCCCTGGCTGGCAGGCTGGCGCTGGCCCCCGGCGACGCTGCGACGGCATGACGCGCGCGGGTGCGCCCGGACGGCATATTGATCGCCAGCAGGCCGATCGGGAGCAGCGCCAGCAGACCAAGGACATAGATGGGCGTCACGGTGACTACGCTGGCACCGGCCGGGTTGGCCCGGTCGAGCAGAATACCGGCCAGCGCAGGACCAAGCGCCAGCCCGGCCTGGCCCAGCAGGAAAAAATAAGAGAGGTTACTCGCTGCGTGGTCGCTGTCTACCTCGGCGGCCAGCATCGTCCCGACCGGGTGGAAGGCCCCGCTGCCCAGCGCGGCCAGGGCGTAGGGAACAACCATCAACCAGTACTGACCGGTCATGGCCAGGGCCACAGCGATCACCAGGAAGATCACCGTCCACAGCACCCCACCTGCGCCCAGCCAGCGTTGCCAGCGTGCTCCGCCGCGATCGGCCAGCCAGCCGAACAACGGCTGGCTGAGCGATCCGGTGAGCTGCTGGGCGCTGACCGCCGCACCGATCTGCGTGTTGCTGACTGGCAGGACCTGTGCGCTGAGGAAGGCCAGCAACACCGGCCCCATACTGGTGAAGATGTCGACGGTGGTGTGACCCACGGCTATGGCCCAGAAGGATCGCTGGCGCGGGATATTCATGAACACTTCCACTTCTGTGAGCGAACAAACAAGAGTCTTTTGTTAGATGCGATACATTTTCACCCGATGCCAGTCCGATGCAAAACTGGCACAGCCGCCATCTATGCGCCCATCGAACTGGCAACGCGCTGGCAGTCTCACCCCTGTTGGAAAGGCGGCGCTGGCCATACCGGGTGATCGCGGCGACCTAGCCGCTGAACTCGCGCCCGGCTGGTAGACCTGCCAGCGGCGTGGCGGTGAGCACGGCGCGGCGGATCGCCTCCGCAACGGCCTCAGCGGCAAACGCACCGATCACGCTGACGTTGGCCGGGCCGCCTGTCCCGCTGGCCAGGGCAAAAATGGTGTCGCCGTCGAGCATGGTGTGGCTGGGGCGGACGGCACGGGCCAGGCCGTCATGGGCCATCTGGGCGACTTTGTTGGTTTCCTCTTTGGTCAGGACGGCATTGGTGGCGACAACGCCGATGACTGTGTGGCTCCCCGCCCCGGCAGGATAGGGCGGAAGGGTGACCATGCCCCGCAGGATGTTGAGCGCCCCGGCGAAGGTCTGGCCTTCTGGCGGCTGGCGTGTCCCGGCCAGGATGCGCCCCGTTTCGTCGACGACATCCCCGACCGCATTTACCGCCATCAGTGCGGCGACCTGAATCCCGCCATCCAGCGCGATCAGCGCCGTGCCGAGACCGGATTTGCAGGAGAAGCCGAAGCCGAACAGCTTGCCAACCCGTGCGCCTGCCCCCGCACCGACGCAACCTTCCTCGACCGGGGCAGTGGAAGCGGCCAGACAGGCCGCATAGCCCATCTCTGCGTCCGGACGGATGGCCGGATCGCCTACATCCAGGTCGAAGAGAATCGCGGCAGGGACGATCGGCACCACGCCGACACCGACTTGGAAGCCGGTCTGGCGCTCCTCCAGGTAACGCATAACGCCGCCCGCGGCATCCAGCCCGTAGGCGCTGCCGCCAGCCAGAAGGACGGCGTTGACATGCTGGACGAGATGCAACGGGCGGAGCAGGTCGGTCTCCCGCGTGCCGGGTGCGCCGCCACGCTGGTCGACGCCGCCGACGGTGTTCGGCGGGCACAGGACAACCGTGCAGCCGGTTGGGCCGTCCAGATTATGCGCGTGGCCCACGCGGAAGCCCTCGATGGCGGTCAGGGTGGTGTTGGTCACGGGGGGTCCTCCTTGAATTCACTGGCTGTTATCGCCAGAATCTGGCCTGGTCACCTATAATCTACCACGCTGATTCGATCAAACCGACAAGGAAGGCGCGCAATGTTGCTGGCGATTGATATTGGCAACACCAACATCGTTTTCGGCGTGCATGATGGCGAACGCTGGGTTCACCACTGGCGGGTGCAAACGGTGCGCGAACGCATGCCGGATGAGTACGCCGTCCTGTTCCAGGGCTTTCTGCAGGGGGCCGGGTTGCACTTCGGGATGTTCGACCGGGCCGTGCTGAGCAGCGTGGTCCCCCAGCTCACCCAGGGCATTGCGGGCATGGTGGCGGCGCAGATACACCATCAGCCGCTGATCGTCCGCCCCCCTGGCACACGCACCGGCCTGGAGATTCGCACGGAACACCCGGAGCGAGTCGGCAGCGACCTGGTAGCCGATGCCGTGGCCGCCTACGACTACTTCCAGACGGATTGCATCGTGGTCGATTTTGGCACGGCCACGACGTTCACAGCGGTTGCCCGGCCAGGGGTATTCCTCGGCGTGGCTATCGCTGCCGGTCTGCAGGCCACCGCTGACGCTCTGGTCAGCCGCGCTGCCCAGTTGCAGCATGTCGAGCTGGTGCCGCCGCCGTCGATCATCGGGCGCAACACCGTGCAGGCCATGCAGGCCGGCCTGGTGCTGGGCTATGTCAGCATGGTCGAAGGCATCATTGACCGGATGCGGGCCGAACTGCCGGGCGCGAGAGTCATTGCCACGGGCGGGCTGTCCGGCCTGATCGGGCCGCTGACCGACCGCTTCGACGCCATTGAGCCGTGGCTGACGCTGGATGGGCTACGCCTGATCGCAGAACGCAACGGCTGACGCCGCGCTTTACGCTTCCCGACCCAGGAGCGCCGCCGCCCGGCTGATGATGGCTTCGCTGATGCGCATCTTGCTGGCCAGTTCCAGCGCCTGGCGGCGGCCCCGCCGATCCAGCAGGATCACGCGGTTGGTATCGGCTGCAAATCCGGCATCAGCGGCGGTGATGTCATTGGCCACGATCAGGTCCAGCCCTTTGGCTTCCAGCTTGGCACGGGCGTTTTCCTCCAGATCTTCGCTTTCTGCGGCAAAACCGATGGTCACGCGCGGCCAGCCGGTTTCCTGGCGGAGGCGTTTCACCGTTAGCAGGATGTCTGGGTTGCGCACCAGTTCGATGGTTAGCTTCTGGTTTTCGTCGGCGCCCTTTTTGATCTTGCGCTCGGCGATGATTGCGGGCCGGAAGTCGGCAACAGCGGCGGCCATGATCAACACATCTGCGCCGGATAGATTGGCTTCCACAGCAGCCAGCATCTCCTGGGCAGAGGTGACCGGCACCAGCGTCGCGCCGATGGGGGTGGGCAGGGTACCCGTCGCGCTGATCAGGGTCACGTCCGCGCCGGCGTCCAGGGCAGCCTGGGCCAGGGCGTAGCCCTGCTTACCTGTTGAGCGGTTGGTCAGGTAACGCACCGGGTCGAGCGCTTCCTGTGTCCCTCCGGCAGTGACGATGACTCGCCGACCGCGCAGGCTGCCCTGGCGGCCAAGCACACGCCGGATGTGGCCCATCAGGGTTGGAGTTTCCGGCAGCCGCCCGCGGCCAACCATCCCGGAGGCGAAACGTCCTTCTTCCGGATCCACCAGGATGATGTCCCGCCCGCGCAGGGTCGCCAGGTTGCTCTGGGTAGCGGGATGCTCGTACATGGCGCCATCCATTGCCGGGGCGATGATGACCGGGCACCGGGCGGCCAGCACGGTGATGGACAGCAGATCATCAGCCAGGCCAGTGGCCAGCTTGGCCAGCGTATTGGCGGTTGCCGGGGCAATAACGAGCAGGTCGGTATCTTCGCCCAGGCCGATGTGGGTGATGTGGGTGGGCAATTCGCCGCTGCCGGAGCGCCACAAATCCGTATAGGCCGGGTGTCCGGTGACCGATTCAAAAGTGAGCGGGCTGACGAAGCGCTGGGCGGCTTTCGTCATGATCACGGTCACATGGGCGCCTGCCTGGGTCAACTTGCTGGCCAGGTCGACAGCCTTGTAGACGGCAATACTGCCGGTGACTCCCAGCAGGATATGCTTGTTTTCCAGAACGGTGATGTTCTCGCGGACCATAAGCTACCTCTCAGATCAGAGGTCTGGCTGCTGGCTGGGTCAGGCGCTATGAGGGTCAGACCTCAAACAAGGACGGTGGCACAACTGCAGGGGGCCACCGTCCGGATAATCAAATCGCACTCAGGCGTTGTTGAGCAGGCAGATGTGCAGTTCCTCCAGTTGCTTTGGCTCAACAGGGGAGGGCGCACCCGCCATCAGGTCAGCGGCCTGCTGGCTCTTGGGGAAAGCCATCACCTCACGGATGTTGGCCTCGCCAGCCAGCAGCATGACCAGTCGATCGATGCCAGGAGCGATGCCGCCATGTGGCGGCGTGCCATACTCGAAGGCTTCCAGCATGTGGCCGAAGCGCTCACGGGCCACAGTCAGGTCAAGGCCGATCAGCCCGAAGATCTTTTCCTGGACCTCGCGGCGGTGAATACGGATGCTCCCCCCGGCGACTTCGTAGCCGTTGCAGCACAGATCGTACTGCTGGCCGCGCGCCCGGCCAGGATCGGTATCCAGTAGGGGCAGGTCTTCAGGCATCGGTGCTGTGAATAGATGGTGGGAGGGGTCCCAGCGGTTTTCTTCGGCGTTCCACTCAAAGAGCGGGAAGTCGATGATCCAGCCAAAAGCGATCTGGCGCGGGTCGGCCAGGCCCATCCGTTCCGCTACATCGCGCCGGATTGCGTCCTGCACCGCGTAGATAATGGCCGGGGTATCCGTCACGAACAGGATCAGGTCGCCCGGCGCGGCTTCAAGTTGCGCGAACAGGGCCGCTGCCTGCTCAGGGCTGAAGAAGCGGGCGATTGACCCACGCGGCTCGCCGCCGGGGTCTTCAGCCGGGGCCAGCCAGGCCAGACCTTTGGCCCCTTTGTCGCGGGCCAGCGCTTCCAGTTCCTGGTGCAGCTTCTTGAGCTGGGTGTTGCTCTGGCCAGCCGCACCGCCCGGTACGCGCATCGCCTTAACCTTGTTCCCGGCCCGCACACTCTCCTGAAATACGCCAAAGCTGCTGGCAGCGGCCAGGGCGCTAATGTCAACCCATTCGAGGTTATAGCGCAGGTCGGGTTTGTCGGAGCCGTACTTCTCCAGCGCGTCGTGGTGCTTGATGCGTGGGAAGGGCTTGGTGACCAGCTGGCGATCGGAGACCTGTTCCACGATACCGGTCATCATCTCCTCGATCAGAGCCATGATGTCTTCGCGTTCTACGAAGCTCATTTCCAGGTCAAGCTGGGTGAACTCCGGCTGACGGTCGCCACGCTGATCTTCGTCGCGGAAGCAACGGGCGATCTGGAAGTAGCGCTCATAGCCGGCTACCATCAACAACTGCTTGAGCTGCTGGGGGCTCTGGGGCAGGGCGTAAAACTGGCCGGGATGCACACGGCTGGGCACCAGGTAGTCGCGTGCGCCTTCCGGTGTGGTTTTGAACAGGATCGGCGTTTCGATCTCGACAAATCCCTTGCGATCCAGGAAGTCGCGGATGTACTTGACCACGCGGTGGCGCAGGATGATGTTGCGCTGCATCCGCTGGCGCCGCAGATCGAGATAACGATATTTGAGCCGCAGCGCTTCATCCAGCTTGTCATCGCTGTAGATCAGGAAAGGTGTGGTTTTGGCCGGGTTGAGGATGACCATGGCGCTGGCCTCAACCTCGATCTCGCCGGTGTCCATGGCGGGGTTTTCCATCCCTGCCGGGCGGAGGCGGACCGTGCCGGTGACCTGGATGACATACTCGCTGCGAACCTGATCGGCGATCGCGTGGGCCTCCGGCGCTGTAGCCTGGTCAATCGTCACCTGGGTGATCCCCCAGCGGTCACGCAGGTCAATGAAGATCAGCCCGCCCTGGTCGCGGCGGCGGTTGACCCAGCCGGCCAGGGTGACCGTCTGGCCAGCATGTTCAGCGCGAAGCTCGCCGCACGTGTGTGTCTTGAGCATAGTCTGATTCCGGAGTACAACTCGAACGTGATGACAGGCACAATGCTGGTGAGGATAACACAAACGACAGGCGTGCTCAAGCCTCCGCATTCTCTCAAGGCAAATGCGACTCAGCGAAACGAGCGGGCGTGAGCATGTCGAGTGAGAGATGCGGGCGCCGGTGGTGATAGTAGTCGAGAAAAGCATCGGCGTACTGCTGGGCCAGCTCCATTCATCGCCCCGGAACTTGAGAGCGCCAAACTCCTCACGGCGCAGCGTGCCGTTGAAGGCTTCAATGAAAGCCTGTTCGTTCTTCTTGTAAGCCCGCGCGATACGATGCTGATCCGCCCAGCGATGCATGCCCTCAGCGCACTCGGCTTTGAATTCTGACCCGCCATCGGTTTGCAGGAGGGACACGCGCCCGAATACCGCCATCAACTGCTCCAGGGCAACCCGGCCATCGGCGGCCTGTAAGGAGGGGCGCATGACAATCGCCGCTTCGCGGGTGAAGGTGTCAATCGCCGTGTAGGCGTACACCTCCCCCAGGTTGACGGTATCGACCTGCACCACCTGGCGCGGTCCGGTGGCACGCTGCACCGGCGCACCCTCGGGCTGGCGGTGATGCTTGCGTAAGACCAGATGGCGCTTGAGAATGCGATAGACCGTGCTGCGGCTGAGGTCAATGCCTTCCTGCGCCAGCACGTACACGACCTTCTCCCCGCAGCAGTCGCGATACTCCCGCCGGATACTCAATACCCGCTGCACCACATAGCCCGGCGTCTTGCGACTCGGCGTCCTTTCTTCGCCTGCTTGAAATAGGCCACATAGCCCCGAATGCCCCGCATCCGAATGCCTTTGAGCCAGCGATAGATCGTCGCCCGATGCTTCCCCAGCTGCTCAGCAATCTCATCCGCCCTATGCCCGGCTTTCTTCAATTCCCATGCCACCTGAATCTGTGTTATAGTGTCCATCGTGCGGCTCCTGTGATTGGGTTGGTTGTCTCGCAACCACAACAACTTTATCACGGAGTCGCATTTCTATTGAGAATACTGCGCCTCAGGCTGCTACCGGGGCAGGGAGGTCGGCGACGACGATGGGCATCGTGCGCTGGGACATGATCATGACGCCGCTTGGGCCGTTTTGTGCGGCGCAGACGGCGCTGGGAGTCTGGCGATCTGAACTGGGGGGATCGGTTGAGCTGTTCCTGGCCGGGCTGAAGGCGGCGGAGGTTCAGCGCGATCGCCGGGCGCTGGCTCCTGTGCTGGCCTGGGTGGCGGCATACTTTGCCGGCGAGCGAGAGACCTTCCCCCTGGGGCTGGACCTCAGCGGCGGGACAGCATTCCAGCAGGCAGTCTGGCAGGCCGTGCTGGCCATTCCCGCCGGGCAGGTACGTACCTATAGCGAGCTTGCCCGGCAACTTGGCCGTCCGGGTACGGCGCGGGCGGTTGGCGCGGCCAACGCCCGCAATCCGTTGCCTCTGATTGTGCCGTGTCACCGGCTGGTGGGGCGGGATGGTAGCCTGCGCGGGTATGGCAGTGGGAATGGCCTGCCCACCAAGCGCTGGTTGCTGGCCTTTGAGGGCGCGCTGTGATGTGCTGGGGGACGCACAACAAAAAAACCGGAGCCACAGGTGTAGCTCCGGTTCTGGTCTGGCCGATTGCAGGGTTTACTCTGCCGGGCGGAGATCCATCGCCGCCACCGGGTCAATGCGGATGCCTGGCCCCATGGTTGACGTGATCACGATGCGCTTGATGTAAGTACCCTTGACACCGCTGGGCTTGTTGCGGCGAATGGCGTCCAGCATCGTCACCATGTTCTCGTAAAGCTTCTGGTACTCAAAGCTGGCTTTGCCGATGGGCACATGGACATTGGCGGTGCGGTCGTTGCGGAATTCGACGCGGCCAGCGCGGGCTTCCCGGATGGCCTGCGGCAGGTCTTCCGGCTGCACCAGTGTGCCGGATTTGGGGCTGGGCATCAGGCCACGGCGCCCCAGGACACGACCCAGCTTGCCGATCTTGCGCATCATCTCCGGTACAGCCAGGGCGACATCGAATTCGACCCAGCCATCGTTGATCTTGTTGATGATCTCGTCATCGGCGATGATATCGGCCCCGGCTTCCTGGGCGATTCGTGCGGCTTCGCCTTCCGCAAAAACCAGGATGCGGACTTCCTTGCCCAGGCCATGCGGCAGGACGACTGTGCCGCGCAGTTGCTGGTCGGCGTGGCGCGGGTCGACCCCCAGGCGGAAGTGCATCTCGATGGTCTCGTCGAATTTAGCGGTGGCCAGTTCCTTCACCAGGCGGACCGCTTCTTCTGGCGAGTAAAGCTTGGAGCGATCGATTTGCTTGAGCGCCCCGATGTAACGTTTGCCGTGCTTGGCCATGATGGTTTACTCCTGTGGTGCTGTTGGAGCCGGTGGCTCCTCCCACATCAACGGATAAAAATCTACCCGCAAAGTCCGTACGGGGGCCTCAGGCGAGGGGCTTTCCCTGACCGGCCATTTGACGGATAGATGAGCTAACCGAGTGCGGTCAGTCGACGATTTTGACACCCATGCTACGGGCGGTGCCTTCGATCTGGGCCATCGCGCCTTCGATATTGATGGCGTTCAGGTCCTTGAGCTTGATCTCGGCGATCTCGCGCAGTTGCGCCCTGGTGATCGTGCCGACCTTGTCCGTATTGGGACGGGACGATCCCTTTTCAAGACCGGCGGCGCGGCGGATCAGGAAGGCTGTGGGCGGGCTTTTGAGATTGAAGCGGAATGAGCCGTCCTGATAGATGGTGATTTCCGCCGGGATGATCTCGCCGATGCGGTTGCTGGTCTTGGCGTTGTATTCCTTGCAGAACGCCATCAGGTTGATGCCATGCTGGGCCAGGGCCGGGCCAATAGGCGGGGCCGGGTTGGCCTTGCCAGCAGCAATTTGCAGGGTGACGACAGCTTTGACTTTTTTGGCCATGACTTGGGGTTCCTTATGCCTTTTCTACCTGCAGAAAGTCCAGTTCAACGGGGGTCTCGCGACCGAAGAAGTTCACCATGACCCGGACTTTATGCCGTTCCATATCCACGTCACCGACTGTCCCGACGAAATCGTTGAAGGGGCCGTCGATGATCCGCACACGCTGACCGACCTTGAAGGCGATCTTAACCTTGGGCGCTTCCGATTCCATGCGCCGCATGATCTGGGCGACTTCTTCCGGACGAAGCGGGGTGGGTTCGTTGCCCATGCCAACAAAGCCGGTCACGCCGGGCGTGTTACGCACCATGTACCATGAATCTTCGTCCATGATCATCTGGACCAGGATGTAGCCGGGGAAGACCCGGCGCTCGACGGTACGGCGCTTGCCATCCCGGACCTCGATTTCCTCTTCGGTGGGCACGACCACATCAAAGATGCGATCCTGCATACCCATGCTTTCGATGCGCTGCTCAATGGAGTGGCGAACCTTATTCTCGTAGCCGCTGTAGCAGTGCACCACGTACCATTGACGCTCGTCAGTCGCCGCCTCGGCATCCTGAGGGACACCGGAGTCGGGACCGGCATGTTGTTCCTCTGGCTCGACGGCAGCTTCGTCAGCCCCGCTGTCCTCTTCGGGCTCGTCAAGATAGATGGGTTCTGGATCGAAGTCGATTCCGTCGTTGTCAGTCATAAAACACACTCATTTGGCCGGTCAGGGCCACTAGGTCCGCCGCGTGATCCAGGTTGCACCGATGACGACCACGGCCAGGACTAATGCTACGACCCCAAAGACCACGGGGGCGTTGAAACCGATACGGAACAGTTCGCCATAGAAGAAATCAAGGATGCCCAGCGCGATCGAGGAGACCACCGTCACACCGAGCACGATCCCGGAGAGGCGCAGGCTTTCCGCACGGGTCGGCCAGGTGACCTTCTGGATTTCGGCGCGGGTGGTGGTGAAGTAATTGGCGATGCCCCGCAGGATACGGGTGATGATATTACCCTTGCCGGCCTGGGCTTCCCGCCGGACGGGGGCTGGCCGATCCTTGCGCACGACCTGCGCAGCAGCGCTGGAGTCCTTGGCCGCCGCGATCTCGCGGTTACGCCGACGCCGGGCGCTCCGGCTACTTTCTTTGGTGCTGTTGGTGACCTCGTCAACGGTCATGTCGGGTGTCCCTTCCCTAAACTGGTTGCCGCGGCCCATAGCAGTGAAGGACGGGGCCAGTCCTATCATTTAAGACACCGTCGCAGTGGACGGTGTCATGTACTACGTCTTCATTGGAATTGGCAGGGGAGCCAGGAATCGAACCCGGAACCTACGGTTTTGGAGACCGTTGCTCTGCCAGTTGAGCTACTCCCCTACGTTCAATGAGTTGGCCAGCCGCCGCTACTTGGTTTCGCGGTGCAACGTATGCGTACGGCAGCGCGAGCAGTACTTCTTAAGTTCCAGCCGCCCGGAATCGTTGCGACGATTCTTCTGTGTTGTGTAGTTACGTTCCTTACACTCGGTGCAGGCCAGCGTAACCACAATGCGAATGTCCTTCTTGGCCATGGTCTTCCTCTAATGGTACTGCGACTACGATGAGGGAGTATAAACCCCCTCACCGTACAAAGCAAGGGACAACTACTCCAGGATCTCGGTGATGATACCGGCGCCGACGGTGAGGCCGCCTTCGCGGATGGCGAACTTGGAGCCGCGTTCGAGGGCGACGGGGGTGATCAGTTCGACCTGCAGCTCGATGTTATCGCCGGGCATGACCATCTCGACGCCTTCAGGCAGGGTGATGGTGCCGGTGACGTCCATGGTGCGGATGTAGAACT
>JABLXG010000036.1 GCA_013178165.1 Anaerolineae bacterium | reverse complement strand
GGAAATTGGCCCACCCCTTCATCGCCAGCACTTTGGTGATCGCCGCCGTCAGGGTCGTCTTGCCATGATCTACATGCCCGATCGTCCCAATATTCACATGCGGCTTCGTACGCTCAAACTTGGCCATGCTCTCTATGATCTCCTGATTTTGGACAGGCGCTTGATCCCGACCTGTCTGCTACAACTTGCGGAAATGTGGTGGTGAACCTGCACGCAATAAAAGAGCCCACAATGGGACTTGAACCCATGGCCTCGCCCTTACCAAGGGCGTGCTCTACCAACTGAGCTATGTGGGCAGCTTTAGGTGGTACCTAGTGGGCCGGGCAGGAATCGAACCTGCGAAGGCTTCCGCCAGCGGATTTACAGTCCGCCCCCTTTGCCGCTCGGGACACCGACCCTTATTGATTTGTTAAGCAGCAGGTTCTGAGCCGACGATGGGACTTGAACCCATAACCTAGCGCTTACAAGGCGCTTGCTCTGCCGATTGAGCTACGTCGGCATACCTGGGCATTATACCATACCGCCTGGTAGCTTTCCAGAGCGACGTATCTCAATCGATTAGCAGGCCGAATTCTAGCGAAAGGGAGGGGGTTTGTCAACGGTCATCGGCGCAAAAAAAACGCCCCGGACGCCTGGCCGCTGCCAGGGTTTTTCCCTATACTATGCCCTGATCGGGTGCACATTCCGGGATGGGTAAGGGATGCTGTGGGTGTCTTGAAGCTGTTCTCCGGGCGCAGTCTGGCCGAGCGTTACCTAGAGCGCGGCCTCTACCATCTGGATAAAAAGCAGTACGAGGAAGCGCTGGCCGACCTCACTTCAGCGATCGGGGAGGAACCGTACAACGCCGAGCTTTACACCACGCGCGGCTTCATCTATCTGGAATCGAATCGGGCTGAGTTTCTGGATTTCGCGCGGGCGGATTTCATGTATGCGTTGCGGCTCGATCCGCGCCAGTGGGTGGCGCACTACTGCCTGGGCATGATCGCCTTTGCTGCCCAGGAATACCGGGATGCTCTCGAATCCTTCGCCGCGGCTCATCTGCAGGCGCCGTCGCGCCCGGAGATAAACTACTACCTGGGGCTGTGTTACGTCCGGCTGGAAGAACTGGACGACGCCATCCGCGAGATGACGACGGCAGTGGAACTGTTTCAGGAGCAGGCGGACAGCCGCCAGCGGTACGCCCGGAGTTGGCTGCGCCTGCTCAAGCAGGCCCAGCGGAGCCGCCGCGCTTTGCCCCGCGGACGCGCGGTGAGTTGACCGGTCGGTCCTGGGCCCGTTTTGAACCCTCCAGGCTGACGGGCCAACCATGCGGGAGAAGCCTTCGGACAGTTGCCCTTAGCAGTAGCCCATGTTACAACTTGCCGGTGTTCGCCAGCATCATTGCCGTAAGAGCCATCCTCGGGGGAGGCGTTGAATGGCCGTTTCACGGGAACACCCTCCGACCGCTATCGAAAAAGGGGATGGTAGCCAACCTAGGGTTCACATTGCTTCCCGGGTGATTGTTGCCCATTCCCCTCGCACCGGCGATGTTCTGGGCCAGGTCTCGGTGGCTACTCCGCTGCACATCCAGACGGCCTTTGCCGAGGCGCGACTGGGCCAGATCGCCTGGGAAGGGATCGGCGTCCAGCGGCGGCTAGTCTTTATCCGCGCCCTGCGCGACGCCCTGTACCGCCAGCGGGAACGCATCATCAGCACCCTCATGGCTGAGCAGGGCAAAGTCCTGGCGGAAGCACAGTTCGAGCACCTGGCCGTGATGGAGATGGTCGACCACTATCTCCGGATTGGCGAGCGGGTGCTTGCGCCGGTGCCGGTGACCGTGCGGTTGCAGCCTCATCGTCGCTTTGTGATCGAGCGCCGGCCGTACGGCGTGGTGCTGGTCATCTCGCCCTGGAATTACCCGCTGTTCCTGTCGGTTGGCCCGATTGTGGGGGCGTTACTGGCCGGCAACAGCGTGATCTATAAACCCTCAGAATACGCCACCCAGGTAGGCGAGGTCATCGCGGCAGCGATCGCCGAGGCGGGCATCCCCCCGGAAGTATTTCATATCCTCCATGGCGATGGGGCAGTGGGCAAGGCTTTGATCGAGGCTCATCCTGACAAGATCGCCTTTACGGGCAGTGTGCCAACCGGCAAGAAGATCGCCCGCGCCGCCGCCGAAAAGCTGATCCCAACAATGCTAGAACTGGGTGGCAAAGATGCTGCCCTGGTGCTGGAAGATGCGGACATCCCGCATACGGCCAGGGGGATCATCTGGGCGGGGATGTTCAACGCCGGGCAGACATGCGCTTCAGTGGAGCGGGTCATCGTTGTCCGGCAGGTGGCGGACCGGCTGCTGGAGGAGATGAAACGCGCTGTTCAGGAGCATCTGCTTGACCCGGCTGGCCGTCCGGTGCTTTCTACGCTGGCGGCGGTGACCACGCCCTTTCAGATCGAGATCGTGGAGACGCAGGTCAACGAGGCCGTGGCCGGTGGCGCGCGCGTGATCATCGGCGGGCGACGGCTCCGGGAACTTGGCGGGCAGTTCTACGCACCAACGATTCTGGCCGATGTTACACCGGAGATGCGCATCTGCCGGGAAGAGACGTTTGGCCCGGTCGTGGCAGTGCTGCAGGCCAAGGATGAGCAGGATGCCATCCGCCTGAACAATGACTCTGCCTTTGGGCTGACCGCCAGCGTGTGGACACGGGATCGCGAGCGCGGCCTGCGCGTGGCCCGCCAGCTCAGGGTTGGCCATGTATCGGTCAATTCCCACCTGGTGATCAGCGGGATTTCCGAGGTGCCCTGGGGCGGGGTCAAAGAAAGCGGCTACGGGCGCATGCACGGGGAAGAAGGGCTGTTGCAGATGACCTGTTCCCAGACGGTGGATGTGGAACGGGTGCGCTTGCCGGTGGAACCGTTCTGGTATCCCTATCATCTGGCCAAACTGAGTCTGGCCAGGCGGTTGGTGGATGCCCTCTACGGCCCAACCCTGAAAGATCGGCTGCGGGCATTCTGGCGGTAGGGCGCTCAGGTGAGTCTGATAGGATGAAAGCGTAAGTGCTGTGGGAATTGCCAAACGCGCTGTGCGTGGGTTGATGTGGTCTTATATCGTGTATTTCAGCAGCCGGCTCTTTACCATGGTGAGCACGGCTGTGCTGGCTCGGCTGCTGATACCGGATGATTTCGGCCTGATCAGTTACGCCCTGCTACTGCTTAACTTCATTGAGGCTACCCAGGACTTCGGGATCAAGGACGCGCTGATTTATTCCTCAGAACGCCAGGATGATACGGCGGACAGCGCCTTCCTGATGAACATCGGCATCGGCCTGCTGCAGTACGGGCTGGCCTTTTTGCTGGCGCCGATCAGCCTCCGCCTGGTGGACGACCCCCGTATTGTGCCGATGCTGCGGGTGATGGCATTGACCTTCGTCTTCAACGCGCTGGGCAACACGCATGACGGTCTTCTACAGAAGGAACTGCTATTCAAGCAGCGCTACATCCCCGATCTCTTCTCTGCGGTAATCAAAGGCATCGCGGCGATCGTGCTGGCGTTGCTGGGCTTCGGGGTCTGGAGCCTGGTTTCCAGCCACGTGATCGGCTCTGTGGTGCGCATGATCGGCAAGTGGGTGTTGTGTTCCTGGCGCCCGCGCTTTCGCTTTTTCATGGATCGGGCCAGGATGCTCTGGGGATATGGCGTTTATATCCTGTTGTTCAACCTGCTGGGCGTGGCGCTGGAACAGGCCGATCAGATGTTCATTGGCCTGCTGCTGGGGGAAACACAGCTCGGCTACTATTCAATTGCCGCGCGAATCCCGGAGATGATCCTGATCAACTTCAGCCTGGTGCTGACCAAAGTGATCTTCCCGGCTTATGCCAAACTCAAGGAAGATCGGGCCAGGCTGATCCAGGGCTTTTTGACCACAACCAAGTACACGGCGTTTGTCACCGTCCCAATCGGGCTGGGCATTGTCGCCATCGCTCCGGAGATGGTGCCGGTCGTCTTCGGGGAGCAATGGGAACCAGCAATCATCCTGGTGCAGGTGCTGGCTCTGCTGGGGATGGTGGCCACGCTGCCCTGGAGCGCCGGGGATGTGTTCAAGGCGCTGGGTCGCCCGGATATTTCCACCAAGCTGCTGCTGGTTGAGGGCATGTACACCTTTCCTCTGATCTGGGTGATGACGAACCGCACCCCCCTGGCGGTCACGGCTTCATTTGCCAACCTGCTGGCCCTGATGGTTACCACTATCCTGCGGCTATGGCTGGCCAGCCGCTTCCTGGCCTTCAGCCCGAAGCGATACATCAGCGTGTTCCGTTCCGCCTTTGTGGGCGGCGGGATCATGTTTGTGGTGGTGATGCTGTGGCGCTCGCTGGTCAGCGACTGGCCGGACCTGGCCATCCTGGTTACCGCCATCCCGATCGGCGGTATGGTGTACCTGGCGCTGCTGTGGTGGCTGGAACGGGACGAAGTCCTGGACGCCTGGGAAATCTTCCGGGGCGCGCTCCGCCGTCCATCTATCCCCGCACCCTCCGAGCCAGTAGAACCGTGATGACCTGGCGTCTTCCGCCTGGCTGTCACCAGAGGGACTTTCATGATTCTCTAACCCCGCCGTGATCGGTTGCCTGTTATAGTTGAACAACAGTCCAGCTTATGACAGGTAATTGACCGTGCCAGCCCATGCCACCGACCTGATCGCTTCCCTTTCTCACGATCCTGCTGAACTGGAACGCCTTCGCGACGACTGGTCCGCGCTGATGGCGCGGGGCAGCACGGGCGGAGTCTTTGTGACCTGGGAATGGGTGAGCGCCTACTGGCGTCATGCCCACAGGCAGGCCAGGCTATGGCTGGTGCAGGTTCGTGATGCCGATGGCCAGCTTGTGGGAATCGCCCCGCTGATGCTGAGCCGGCATCAGCCCTTGCCTTTGGCCGGTTTCCGGTTACGAATGCTGGCCTGGCGGCAACTTGAGTTCGTCGGCGTGGCTGCGGCGGCGGATCACCTGGACTTTGTGATGGCCCGCGGACGTGAGCCGGAAGTTTTGCAGGTGATTCTTTCCCTGATCTGGCGTCATCGCTTTGAGTGGGATGTGCTGCACTTTGCCGGGCTTTCCCAGGATACGCTGACCCTCGACCTGCTCCGTGCTGCCGGCTGGCCGTGGGGCCAGCCAGCGACCAGCGTGTGTCCGGTGGTGAAGCTGCCGGGCAATTGGGAGGCCTACCTGGCAACGCTCAGCCGGGGCAAACGCAAAGAGCAGCGGCGCTTCCTCCGCCAGCTTGACGAAGCGTATCCGGGGCGCTGGCGCTGGTACGTGGCCGGTGATCCTGCCTCCGTCAGCGCCACCCTGACCGCGCTGATGGTCTTTCACCAGGCCAAGTGGGAAAGCCGTAACCGACCGGGGGCGTTTGCTGAGGCGGCGATGGCCGCTTTTTACCACGAGGCAGCTCAGCAGTTGCACGAACGCGGTTGGTTACGCCTGTACCGCCTGGATATCGATGGCGAACTGGCCGCCGCACTGTATACGATCTGGCACAATGGGCGGGTTTATGACTTCGCCTCCGGTCTGAACATGGCCTATGCCGATTTCAGCCCCGGTCAGGTCCTGACAGAGATGTCGCTGCGGGCGGCGATTGAAGCCGGGATGCAGTACTATGATTTCCTGCGCGGTGATGAAGAGTACAAGTTCCGCTGGGGAGTAGGGCAATCGCATGTGCTTCTCTAATCTGGGCATAGCACGCGGAATAGATAGTCATTGTCCCAGCCGGCCATCTTGCGTTTGGCCGCGATACCCACTTTGACGGATTTATCCTGTTTGAGCAGGTGGTTGCCATGTGGCGGAGCACGGCCATGTTCTGGGGGGCATGGTCTTTGCGAAGGCGGGCTTCATCTTCACGGAAAGCGATGTCCAGCACCCAGTGGAGGCCGTTTTCAATCTGCCAATGGGCCTGGATGCGCTGCAAGAACTGCCGGGCGGAAGCCCGCCAACTACTGATGAAGTAGCGGGTTGTGATTTCCGTCCTGGTACCGATGGTGCGCACGGTTATCAGTTTGACCAGGCTGGTTAGGCGTGGCCAGGTGGACGCACGGCGCAGGTAGGCCCAGTAATCGGGGTGGGCCACGACCCAACAGTGCCGGATTTCACGGCGGCCATGCCCTTCGGTGACCTGTTTGTAGTCATCGTAGAGCGCATCGGCATATTCGGTGTCTTCAAAACCCTCAAATAACATCTCCAGGTCTTCGTAGAGTGTGCCCTGGTTCTCTTTGACCGCCAGGATGTAGTCGGCATCTGCCGCCACGATAGCCTCGGCAATCGCACTTTGTGTGCCCATGGCGTCAATCGTCACCACACACCCGGTTATGTCCAGGGCCTCTAACAACGGCGGTATGGCGGTGATTTCATTGCTTTTGTCCTCCACCTGCCGCTGTCCCAGCACCAGTCGGTTCGCTGTTGCCCAGGCATTCACCATCCAAATGCCCTCTCGGCCATGGGGCCGGTCATGCGACCGCCGTAGCTTCTTGCCATCCACACTGACTAACTGACCTTGCGTGTGTTGGCACAGGCTTTGTGTCCAGGTGATGAACCGGGCTTGAAACGCTTCCGGGTCTAGCCAGCGAAACACTCGGCCAAAGGTGTCATGCGACGGTATCCCATGGCTCAAGTCCAGGAAGCTTGCCAGCCACCCCTGCTTCGCCTTGCCGTACCGTTCGATGTCTACCCAGTTGTCGGCTCCACAAATCACCCCCAGGATGGCGATGACAATGATATTCATCAGCGGATGTGTGCATTGATGGTCATTGCGCGGGTCTTCCAGGTCTGCAAAGTATGCGAGCAAGCTCGTTTCGGGTAGCATGGCAGCCTCCTTGTCGTTTGGCTGCCATTGTCCTACATTAGAGTTTCACATGCGATTGCCCTAGCTGGGGAGCGGAGCCTGCGCTGGACTATATGCTACACTGGATCGCCAGCCCGCATGCCCGCGGCTTGCAGCTGGCCTTCAGGGCACTGCGATGGACATGGCGGATGATCAAACGGGTGTTGCCACATGGCCTGCGCCAGCGCATCCGGGCACGGGCCAGAGCAGCATAGATGTTGCGTTTCAGGCAGGTGAAGCGAGGATCGGTACGGTATGTGGAAGTATGGTTTGCTGGGTGTGGCGGCGCTGGCGATTGTGTTGCTTGGCGTCAGCCTGGTGGAATTCGGCGGCGGCGAGGTCCGCGCCAGAGCCGATCTGTTGAGCGCGCCCCTGAGCGCGGCGGGCTATGCGCGGGCTATCGGCCCTTATGACTGGCAGTTCCCACGCGATCATGGTGCGCATCCTGACTACCAGACCGAATGGTGGTATTACACCGGCAACCTGGCCGATGAGTCCGGTCGGCGTTTTGGCTTCCAGTTCACGGTCTTCCGGCGGGCGATTGCTCCGGCGGAAGTTGACACGGGTTCCGAATGGCGCACCAACCAGGTCTATATGGCCCATTTCACGGTGACTGATGTGCAGGGTCAGGCCTTCTACCAGCACCAACGCTTCAGCCGGGGTGGGGCGGGACTGGCCGGCGCAACGACTGATCCGCGTTACCGCGTCTGGCTGGAAGACTGGCAGGTGGCAGCGGAAGACTCTCAGGCGTTGCGCACGCGTATCATAGCGAGCGAGGCCGATGTCGCTATTGAGCTGCTTCTGGAGCAGGTCAAGCCGCCCGCTTTGCAGGGTGAGGGCGGCCTCAGCCCCAAGAGCGCTGAGCCGGGTAACGCCAGTTACTACTACTCCCTGTCGCGCCTGCTCACCAGTGGCGTGATCGTGGTTAGCGGCCAGACCTATCACGTGCAGGGAACAACCTGGATGGATCATGAGTTCAGCACCAGCGCCCTGGGCAACGATGCGCAGGGGTGGGACTGGTTTGGGTTGCATCTTGATGATGACCGCGAGGTGATGCTGGGGCGTATTCGCCTGTTTGATGGCGGGTTTGAGCCGGTCTTTGGCGGCCTGATTGTCCTGCCGGATGGCCGCACACGCCGGTTGAACGCGGCGGACTTCACTATCACCGTCACGCAGACCTGGCGCAGTCCGCACACTGGCGCGGAGTATCCCGCCGGGTGGGAGATCACCATCGCAGACGGCGGCGATGGGCAGCCGCTGCGCCTGCGCCTGATGCCTTTGCTGGCCGATCAGGAGCTGCGCGAAGGCATTGCCTACTGGGAAGGCGCGGTGCGCATCGGCGGCGATGTGACCGGCTATGGTTATGCAGAGTTGACCGGCTATGCCGGTACAATGAATGGGCGTTTTTGACCAGATGAGGGTGTGACAAATGCATGGCAAGACGGTGTTGATCACCGGCGGAAGCTCCGGGATCGGGGCAGCGACAGCGCGAGCACTGGCCGGGATGGGCGCGGCGGTGGTCATTGTGAGTCGCAATGAGGCGCGCTGTAAGGCGGTGGTGGAACAGATCGGGGCCGAGACAGGCAACCATCAGCTGGACTATATCGTGGCAGACCTGTCCTCGCTGGAAGCTGTTCGCGCTGCAGCAGAGCGTTTTCGCAGCCGGCATGATCGGCTGGATGTGCTGATCAACAACGCCGGCGGGATTTTCATGTCCCGGCAACTCAGTGTCGATGGGCTGGAGATGACCTTTGCGCTGAACCACATGAGTTACTTCCTGCTCACCAATCTGCTGCTGGATGTCCTGCGGGCCAGCGCGCCGGCCCGGGTGGTCAATGTCGCTTCCAATGCTTATCGCGGCGCAACCCTGGACTTGGACGATTTGCAGATGACCAGGCGCTATAGCGGCTTTGCGGCTTACGCGCGCTCCAAGCTGATGAACATCCTGTTCACCTACGAACTGGCTCGTCGGCTGGTGGGGACAGGGGTAACAGCCAACGCGCTGCATCCGGGCTTTGTGGCCAGCAACTTTGGCCTAAACAACGGGCAACCGTGGAAGGCGCTGATCAGGCTGACGCAGCGTTTTGGCATCAGCCCGGTTGCCGGGGCCAGGACGCTGGTCTACCTGGCGTCGTCGCCTGAGGTCGAGGGGGTGACGGGGCAGTATTTTGTGCGGAATCAGGCTATCCAGACCGCGCCGATCACGTATGACTGGGCGCTGGCGGCCCGCCTGTGGGAAGTCAGCGCGGCGCTGGCCGGGTTGCAGGATCATGCGCCTGAGTTCATCAGCGACACACAGGCGGCATAAGAACGGCAAACGGGCAGGCGACGAAAACCTGCCCGTTGATTCACGCGCTGATGCGTTTGATTATTGCAGGAAGCTGCGCAGGCGGCGAGAACGGCGCGGATGACGCAACCGCCGCAGGGCTTTGCCCTCGATCTGGCGGATGCGTTCACGGGTCAGGCCGAACTTTTGCCCGACTTCTTCCAGCGTGTAGCACTCGCCATTGTGCAGGCCAAAACGCAGCCGCAGGATCCGCGCTTCGCGCGGGGTCAGGGTGCTCAGGACGGCCTCCACTTCCTCCCGCAGCAGATTGTTGCTGACGCTCTGGGTAGGTGTGGGGGTGGTGTCATCTTCGATGAAGTTGCCTAGTTCGGAGTCTTCTTCCTCGCCGACCGGTCGTTCAAGGCTCAGGGGACGCCAGGAGACTTTGAGCATCCATTGTACCTTGCGCGGGTCAATATCCATTTCGGCGGCGATTTCCTCGGCGGTCGGCTTGCGGCCGTTTTCCTGCTCCAGCTTACGGGCGACCTTGTAGAGGCGGCGAATGCGGTCGCTCATGTGCACCGGCACGCGGATGGTGCGCCCCTGATCGGCAATCGCGCGGGTGATGGTCTGGCGGATCCACCAGGTCGCATATGTGCTGAAGCGGTAACCCCGTGTGTAATCGAATTTCTCCACCGCCTTCATCAGACCCAGGTTGCCCTCCTGGATCAGGTCTAGGAAGTGCACGCCGCTGCCCATGTACTTCTTGGCGATGGAGACGACCAGCCGGGTGTTGGCTTTGATCAGGTGCTCGCGGGCGGCGATGCCGTCCTGAACAACGGCCTCCAGTTGCTTGCGCAGTTCCGGGTTGCGACCGTTGAGCTGGCTCAGCTTGCGCTGCGCCTCCAGACCGGCCTCCAGACGCTTGGCCAGGTCGACTTCCTCTTTGGTGGTCAGCAGTGGGACGCGGGACATCTCCTTGAGGTAGAGGCCGACGGTGTCGTCGGAGGAAATGCCGGAGAGGTCAAAATCCTCCTCAATTTCTTCTTCGTCCTCAAATTCAATGTCCTGCTCTTCTTTGTCATCCAGAATGTCTATACCCTCATTTTGAAGGGCGAGGATGATGTCGTCCAGGTTATGAGCCTGGTCGGCGACAAGTTCGAAAACATCCTCGGAGGTCAGAAAACCCTGGTGCTCGGCTTTGTTCAGTAACGCGCTTACTGCATCCGTGTCCTGTTCGTCCGATTCGTAGCGTTTCAAGGCTGACTCTCCCCTCATACCATGAAAGATAATTACTCTTGGTCATGCAACTGTGATAGCACAGCGAAACGGGGGTCAAGATCAGTGGATGGACAATCGCACTGGCCTAAGTTGAGGTTATGGCCACAAGACGGGCACAGGCCAGCGCAATCTGGTTTGCAGAGTGGCGCCAGGGGGATGCTGATGATGGTTTCTTCGCGCAGCAACGGCGTCAGGTCGAGGATGGCATCCTCCGACACGCTGAATTCAGTGTCTCCCCGATGCGGGTGCAGGGCGAAGAGTTCTTCCAGGGTTAGAGTAATGGGGATGGCGATGGCGGCCAGGCAGCGCCGACATTCGCCTTCGATAGCTGTTTGCAGTTCGCCCTGAACCAGGATTCCCTCGCGGGTGCGGCTCAGGCGGATTTGCCCGCGCAGGAAGGCCAGGACCAGATCGTCGGCGACGCCCAGGGCGGGGACATCAAAATCTACCTCGCGGCTTGTGCCCAGGCTCTGATTCAGCAAAAAGCCTACTTTCAGCTTGAGCACCCGGTTGCTCACAAAGCCGTTAGGAGGAATCACGTCAGCTAGCCTTGTCTGTTATGTGTGACACGAGAAGCTGCTCGCAGGGAGAGAAGGGAGCTTGTGTCAATCATCACTCTATCGCCCAAAGCAAGGCGAACTCAATAGGAAATAGGTTCAACTGCTGCAATCTTTACCAGGATATGTGGCACAGGGTTGATAATTTTGATAATGTTTTATCTAAAAAATATTGTAGCCAACTGATCTTTGGGTGTCAAGAATAGCGAGGTTCGTCAGTACTTTGTAGGTGCGCTTGCGCTGACAATTGGACTAAAATAGCGTCTACTAACGCATGGTGGCAGGCGGCGTTGGCCGGGCGGGGTGCCTGCTGGCGCATGCTCCTGCCGCCGGGTTTCTGGCGGTATTCCCGGCAGTCTCGTGGCAATGCTTATAGAGGAGTGATTATTGTGGAGACTCGACGTTTAGGGCGGACGAATCACCTGAGCACCCTGGTTATCATGGGCACGGCTGCCTTCTGGGAGATTGACCAGGAAGGCGCGAATGCGGCGCTGGACCTGGCTCAGTCTTACGGGGTGAATCACATCGATGTTGCCCCACAGTATGGCAACGCCCAGCGTGTGCTGGGGGAATGGCTGGCTGCTGAGCCGGGCCGGCGAGCCAACTTCTTCATTGGCTGCAAGACGCTGGAGCGCAGCCGCGACGCGGCCTGGGTTGACCTGGAAAACTCCTTCAAGTTGCTGCACACCGATCACCTGGAACTATACCAGTTGCACGCGATCACGACTCAGGAGGAGCTTGACGCGGCGCTGGCGCCGGGCGGCGCGATCGAAACCCTGGTGGAAGCGCGCGCACAGGGACTGGTCGATTATCTGGGGCTGACCGGCCATGGCCTGCAGGCCCCGGCCCTGCAATTGCAGGCGTTGCAACGCTTTGACTTTGATACCCTGATGGTCCCGATCTACCCTGCCCTGTATGCCATCGCGCAGTACCGCCGGGATATTGCGGCCCTGCTGGCGGAAGCGCAGGCACGCGATGTTGGGATTATGGCGATTAAGTCCGCCGCGCGGGGTTCCTGGCCGGCCGGGGTCAAGACACATCAGACCTGGTACCAGCCGTACACAACCTATCCGGAAGTAGAGCGTGGCGTGCGCTTTGCGCTGTCCCAGCCGGGGGTGACGGCTATCCCCAGCGTGGGAGATGTGCGCATCCTGCCGCTGGTGCTCAAGGCGGCGGAAAACTTCCGACCGATGACGCCAGAAGAACAGGAAGCGGCCATTGCCGCCACGGCAGGGGAGACGCCGATCTTCACGGAAGCACAGGCGGAGTGAGCGGGGATCACAACCGGCGGCTGCGATGGCATTGAAGCCTGGCAACGCCGGTTGATTTCGATCACCCCTAAAGGTGTTTTAATGCATCGTTAACAAGATACGTGTATACTCAGAATATGCTGGCAGGCTGCCAGTATTGCGCGGAAGAGCGACAGGAATACGGCTCTCTTGCCGTTCACTGGGCTGCTGGTGTTCTGCCGCGCTGTAGCCCCTCTCAGATCTAGCCACACCAAATGGAGGAAAGGTTCACTATGAAGGGATACCGTGTTCTGGCTGTGGTGCTCGCCCTGGCCATGCTGTTGAGCGTCGCGTCGCTGGCCGGTGCGCAGGGCGGCGCCTTCGTGGCTACGTTCGACCTGCCCACCACGCCGACGACAGAAGGCCCCCTGGCTGGCGTCGATCCCTCCGGGCAGACTGTCGTCTACTGGCATCAGCATCCTGGCGATCGTGAGGTTGCCCTCAACGAGATGGTGGCCGAGTTCAATGCCAACAATCCGTGGGGAATCACGGTGGAGGCCAGCAATCAGGGTAGCTACAACGACATCTATCAGAAGATGATCGCCAGCATCGCCAGCGGCACCCTGCCCAACCTGGTGGTTGCCTACCAGAACCAGGCGGCTGCCTACCAGCTTGAGGATGCGCTGGTCGATATGAATATCTTCGTCAACGACCCGCAGTGGGGGTATAGCGAGGAAGAGCAGGCGGACTTCTTCCAGGGCTTCTTCCTGCAGGATATCAACCCGCAGTTCGGTGGGATGCGCCTGGGCTTCCCGCCTAACCGGTCGATGGAAGTTGTCTACGTCAATCTGGATGGCCTGGCTGAACTGGGCTATGACGCCCCGCCGACCTCCTGGACGGAATTTGGCGAGATGGCCTGCGCCTGGACGGCCAGCGCCGAAGGCCGCATGGGCTACTCGATCCGTACTGATGCCAGCTTTGTCGCGGCGGCAACCTTCGCTCTGGGCGGCGACATTTTCGATTACGAAAATGACGAGTACGTCTTCAACGGCGAAGAAACGGTCTACGCCCTGCAGTTCATGCAGGACCTGCTGGCCAAGGGTTGCGCCAACCGTATTGCTGAGCGCTACGGCGACCAGAACGACTTTGCCAACGGGAAGAACCTGTTCTACATTGGCTCCAGCTCTGGTCTGCCCTTTGTAGCCTCGGCCATTGCGGAGAGCGAGGCTGGCGAGTTCAACTGGACGGTGGCCGCGATCCCCTACGCTGATCTCGGCGCGACACAGCCGACCCAGAACGTCTATGGCGCGTCGGTCTCCATCCCCAAGACCACGCCGGAAGCTGAACTGGCGGCCTGGCTGTTCGTCCGCTGGATGTCTGAGCCGGCCCAGCAGGCGCGGTGGGTGCGCGTCAGCAACTACTTCCCGGTGCGCGCCAGCGCCGCGGCGGACCTGGCCGACTACTTTGCCGAGAATCCGCAGTTTGCGGCTGCTTTCGATCTGCTTGGCAACACCAAGACCGAGCCGCCCATCGCCAGCTATGATCCCGTCCGTCGTGCTATCGAGCAGGATGCCTTCTTTGCCATCCTGGATGGCGCTGATGTGCAGTCGACGCTGGACTCGCTGACCGACTACGCTAATGAGATCTACCAGACGCAGTTCCAGCCGTAACACGCTGGCCTGAACCAGCCTGTTTGGTGGTAGCTGGGCATTTGCTGGGGGCGACACGCCGGTCGCCCCCAGTTTCTGCCTGGGAAGAAAGCAACAAGATAACGACGCAATCCCGCATGTTCAGGGAGTAGGCAATGCGACGCATAGTATTCCTGTTGTTTGTGGTTACCTTAAGCATCTGGCCTGCCATCGCAGCACCGGTTAGCGCGCAGGGAGATAACGTCACCCGCACGCTGGCCCTGCCAGTCACGCCAGCGCCATCCGGCCCGCTGGCCGGGATTGACCCTGCCAGCCAGACGGTCATTTACTGGCACCAGCATAGCGGAGACCGGGCCAAGGCCCTGGAAGCCATGGCTGCCGAATTCAACGCGGCCAACCCCTGGGGGATTACCGTCCAGCCGTCTAGCCAGGGGTCCTATGGCGACATCTACCGCAAGATGCTGGCGGCGATCACCTCCGGGGAAATGCCCAATCTGGTAGTGGCCTTTCAGGGTCAGGCGGCGACGTACCAGCTGGATGGTGCGCTGGTTGACCTGGAGAAGTTCGTCTCCGATCCGCAGTGGGGCTACTCCGCGGAGGAGCTGACCGATTTCTTCTCCCGCTTCATTGACCATGACGTCAGCCCGCAGTTCGGGATGCGGCTGGGCTTTCCGCTGAGCCGCTCGATGGAGATGCTGTACGTGAATCTGGACGGGCTAGCCGAGCTGGGCTATACCGCGCCACCGCTGAGCTGGCAGGAATTCGGGGAGATGGCCTGCGCCTGGAGCCGCAGTGCGGAGGGCCGCGCTGGCTTCAGCCTGCCGGCGGATGAGAGCTTTCTGGCGGCGGCGATCTTCGCTCTGGGCGGCGATGTCTTTGACTACGCTGCGGATGAGTACCGCTACGATGGGCCTCAGGCGCTCTATGTCCTGGATGTGCTGCAAGATCTGCTGGCCCGCGACTGTGTCAACCGGGTGGCCGAAGCTGGCAGCGACCGCGTCGATTTTGCCCGCCGGGTGAACCTGTTCTACTTCGCTTCCAGCGCGGCTATGCCTTTTGTGGAAGCAGCCATTGCTGAAGCCGGGGGCGGTGATTTCGAGTGGACGGTGGCAGCGTTGCCCTACGCCGATCTGGGGGCGGCGGCCCCCACGCAGAAGCTCAACGGCGCGTCTGTCTCCATCCCCGTGACCACGCCGGAGGCGGAACTGGCGGCCTGGCTGTTTGTCCGCTGGCTGGCAGAGCCGGAGCAGCAGGCCAGCTGGGCGCGGATCACCAACTTCTTCCCGGTGCGGCGTTCAGCGCTCTCGCTGCTGCAGGACAATCTGGCGGAAAACCCGCGCTATGCAGCGGCGGTCGAATTGCTGGATGCCACACGGATGGTCCCGCCGCTGGCCGGGTATGACGCCGTGCGGGATATCATCCTGCAGGAGGGCATCCTGCCCATCTTCGATGGCGCCCGGGTCGAGTCAACGTTGCGTGCCGCCAACGAGCATGCCAACCTGCTCTACCACACCGAGTTCGCCCCCTGAAAGCGATGGGTCTGGCGGCGCTGATAGGGCGGCCGGTGTGGCCGCCCTTTTTGTTGGCGGTCTCAGGAACCAGGCTGGAGGGCCGCCAGGTGGGCGCGGACGTCGTTGAGGATCAGCTGGAAGTCTGCGTCATGATGGACGAAATCCAGGTCATCGGCGGAGAGGATGAGGACAGGACAGGCCTTCCAGCTACTGATCCATTCCTCGTACAGGGTGTTCAGCATGGCCAGATAGTCGATCGAGATCTGGCGCTCATAGGCCCGGCCACGCATGGCGATACGCTCCACCAGTGTGCCGACCCGCGCTCGCAGGTAGATCAGCAGGTCTGGCGCAGGCAGGAAGGCCGAGATACCCTGGTACAGGGCGTGATAGGTCTCATAATCGCGCTGGCTCATATGGCCCTGGCGGTACAGGTTCCGGGCGAAGACCTCCGCATCTTCGTAGACCGTGCGATCCTGGATCACGCTGCCGGGGTGATCGACCAGCTGGCGGTGATGTTGCAGGCGGCGGCTGAGAAAGAAGACCTGCGAATGGAAGCTCCATTGTTGCATGTCTTCGTAGAAATCAGCCAGGTAAGGATTCTCAGCGTTGGCCTCAAAGAACGGTTCCCAGTCCAGTGCACGGGCTAGCAGGCCGGTCAGGCTGCTCTTGCCCACACCGATGTTGCCCGCTACGCCGACAAAGTACTTGGTCGGGGGGTGCAGGCTAGCATTTCGTTCCACCGGGTGTCTCCTTCACGCCTAGTTACCGTGCAGCGATACGGCGTTCCCAGCCCGGACTTGCCGCCGCTGCCGGTGAAAAAGCAGCCTGCCAGGCCGGGATCACAGGCGATCGATCAGGCTAAAGAGCTTGTCGGCGACTTTGGGCTTCTCCAGCGGGACGCTGACACGCGGTTGCGCGCACATCGTGGCGATCTCGTCAGCGATGTCGAAGGTCGCGTTGGGATAGGCGATGCGCCGCGTGTTCCTGGCCAGCGTCTGCAGAGTGGTATCGCCGGGGGTAAACCACTGAGCCAGCAGCGCGGCGATTCCTTCCGGCGAGGGTTCAAAGACGCCCGCCTGATTATCGACCACGAAGCCGATGTTCGGGCTTTCCTGGTAGGGGATGGCGTCGCTGAGGATCATGGGCAGGCCGCTGATAGCCGCTTCGGCAATAGTGCCCGGGCCGGCTTTGGTGACCAGCACGTCGGCGGCGCGCATCATGACCTCGATATTGTCGACGAAGCCGTAGATATAGGTCTGCAGGTTCCAGGCCATCGCCTGCAACGCTGTGCGCAGCGCCTCATTGCGGCCACAGACGATCGCCATCTGGGCGTCCAGGGCGCGGCGGTTGATGGCATCGGCGATCTCCTCCATGTCGCCCATGCCCTCCCCGCCGCCAAGCAGCATGACCGTCGGGCGGTCCGGCGCCCAGTTCAGCGTGCGGCGGGCTTCCTGCTTGGTAGCTTTGTAAAGGGTGAACTTGGGATGAGCCGGATGACCGACTACACGCATTTTGCCCGGCGCGACGCCCAGCTTGACCCCCCGCCTGAACGCGGCCTGGCAGGGCACCAGGCAGCGATCCACGCCGGGATGGTACCAGGCGACATGCGGGCGGGCCAGATCGGTGATCACGGTCATGATCGGGATGTTGAACCGCAACCGGTTGCGCGCCCCCACCACAAAGCGAGAGAACGCGCCATGCAGCACGATCAGAATATCGGGATCGTAGTCTGACAGCAGCTTCCTGACCGCATCTTCGGCGATCAGCATGGGTAATGTGCTGCGGGTGAGGGGGAGTTGCATCAGCTGGTCAAAGAACTGAAAGTACCAGCCGTAAGTCTTGATGCTGTGCTTAACCCATTTGGGGTAGATTTCCGGCGCATATTTCATCGGGGCGGGGGTGTATTCGCGGAAGACATCAACGTAGTGGGTCTCGAACTGGTCGGGGTAACGGATCTGTAGCGCTGCTTCAATCGCCCGCCCGGCGGCGCGATGCCCGCCGCCTGTGTCTGACATTAAAAAGATGACTCGCTTCATGTTCAGGTGTCGCTTTCTCGCTTTAGGCCTCAGGTCATCGATGACGGTACTGGATCAGCTCTGGTTACGATACGTTTGCGACTGTGATTCCTGTTGCATGCCAGCGTGTTGCTACAGATGATCATACCGCCAGTCCGGCGGGAGTGCTATCAGCTTGCTGTCGCCAGCCGGTTTAAGGGCCGGTAACAGGCTGACCCTCCCACAACTAGAACACCGCCGTTGTGCAGACGTGTCGCTGCGCGGTCCTAGCTCTCCGGTGACGAGGCGCCGGCGGCCTGGCGTCGGGCTTCCTCCGCCGCCGTACGGAGTATCTGGAAGACCTCCGGCTCACTATCGCTGTCAAAGCGAACCCAGGTGATCCGGCGGCTCCGGTTGAGGCGGTCAAGCGCCTGCCATTCGGTCCGGAACTTCTGCGGCCTGGCCCAGCCGGTGTTGCGCCAGCCTTCCACCCAGCGGGTGATGCCATCGTGCAGATAACTGTTGTTGGTATAGAAGCGGAGTGGCTCGCCAGCAGGAAGTTGTTGCAGCAGGGCAAGAACTGCCTGGAGCGTGAAGCCATTGGTTGTGGCGTCTGGCTGGCTATACTGAAAGACGCTCGTATCCCCATCGCGGACAATAGCCGCGGCAGCTCCGTGCGGCCCGCGTGGCTGGGTACCGGAAACGCGCAGATATACCGCCGTAGCGGCTGGATCAACCGCCAGTTGTGGGCGGGGGATCGCGGCGCTGGCCAGGGCGTCAGCCCGCTCGTTATGGGGATCGCCCTGGTGGCCTTTGATCCAGTGCCAGGTGATTTCATGCTGCCGCGCCAGCCGGTGGAGGGCCTGCCAGAGATCGCTGTTGGCGATTGGGTGGCCCTTGCCACCGGAGGCGGAACGCCAGCCGTTAGCCGCCCAGCGATCGATCCATTCGGTGATGCCTTTGCGCAGGTACTCGGAGTCGGTGTAGAAGTCAATGGCGCAGGGGCGCTTGAGCGCCCGGAGCGCCTCCACAGCGGCGGTCAACTCCATGCGGTTGTTGGTGGTTTCCGGGTCGCCGCCGGATAGCTCCAACGTCCTGTCAGGGTGCACCAGAACTGCGCCCCAGCCGCCGGGGCCGGGGTTCGGCGAACAACCTCCGTCTGTGTAGATTACGATTCTGGGCAGGGTGGACATACGTGCTCCCGTTCTCCTGGTGCGGGGTATATTATAGAGGCGTGAGCCGCCAATCCCCAAGGAGAGAATATCCAATGCAGTGGGTACGGGTGATGCACGATGGCAAGCCGGTATTCGGTGTCGTGGATGGCGACCGGATTGCCTTGACCTCCCTGAGCTGGTCTGAAGTGCTGGCGGGACGCCAGCCGGACCGCGTGGCTACCATCCCGCTGGCCGGGGCGCGGCTGCTCAGTCCGGTGGAGCGGCCCGGCAAGATCGTCGCCATCGGTCAGAATTACTGGGATCATTGCCGGGAACAGAACAAGCCCGCACCGGAATGGCCGATCATCTTCACCAAGTTCACTACCGCGATCAACAATCCCGGTGACCCGATCCGTTGGTCACCGGCGCTGACCAGCCAGGTCGATTTTGAGGCCGAACTGGCAGTTGTGATCGGGCGGATGGCCCGCCGCGTGCCTGAATCTGAGGCGCTGAGCTATGTCTTTGGCTACACGGCTGCCAATGATGTCACCGCCCGCGACCTGCAGTACGGCGATAAACAATGGGTGCGTGGCAAGAGCCTGGATACCTTCTGCCCGCTGGGGCCGGCGGTGACAACCGCTGCTGATATCCCCGATCCGCAGCGGCTGGCGATCCGCACCACACTTAACGGTCGGGTGATGCAGGACAGCCACACGGGAGAAATGATCTTCTCTGTAGCTCACCTGATCGCCTTTGCCTCGGCGGCGTTCACCCTGGAACCGGGGGATATCATCCTGACCGGCACGCCGGATGGGGTGGGCGTCTTCCGCAAACCGCCGATCTTCCTGCAGAACGGCGATGTGATCGTGGTCGAAATCGAGCGGATCGGGCGGCTGGAAAACCCCTGCATCACGGAGTAGGAACTGCTGCCCGGCGGTAACCCCGCCGGATCAGGAGAGCAGCGGGAAGCGCACAATCACGGATGTACCCTGGCCGGTGTCGGAGATCAGGATCAGTTCGCCGCCGGTGGCTTCGATGATATTGCGTGCCAGGTAGAGGCCGATGCCGATGCCCTGCTGTTCGTGTTTCTCGCGCTCCAGTTGTTTGAAGCGCCGGAAGAGATCGCCCTGCATCTCTGGCGGGATGCCAGGGCCGTGATCGACAATGCTGATCGCAATCGAGCGACTATCCCGCCATTGGGTGACCAGGACTGGCTCGCCGGGCGGGGAGAAGGCCATCGCATTGGAAAGCAGTTCGGCCAGGGCGTGGCGCAGCGTGCGCCACTCAGCCCTGATCTCGCCGGTGACGCCGCCGTCGTTATAGACGACTTCGACATCGCGCCGGTGATGTGAGAACGCGCGCGCCTGATTGGTGGCCGCCTGCACAGCCTCCCACAGGATTCCGGGGGTTCCCGCGCTCTGGATCAGTTTCTGCAGTTCGCCGGTGTCCAACTGGATGAGCAGGACCATCTGCTCTACCAGCCGGTTCAGCCGGGTAACGCCTGACTGAAGGGTCTCCAGTTGTTCGTGGACCTCTTCGCTGCTCAGGCTATTACCGCCGCGGCGCAACAACTCGAGCGCCATGTTCAGCGAAACCAGCGGCGTCCGCAATTCATGGGTGAACATACGGGCTATATCGCGCTGGGTGTATTCCAGCTTGCGGTGGACGGATTCCGTATAGCCGGTTAGCTCCTGGGCGCGTTTGGCCTTGCTGTAAATCGTCAGCAATAAGCGTTCGCCATCGACCGGTTTGGTCAGGAAGTCATCGACGCCCAGCCGCAGGGCCTGGCGCATTACCGGCTTTTCATCGTGGGCAGTGAGTACGATAAAAGGGATAGCGATCCAGGTGTCATTGGCGCGTATAGCGCGGAAGAGTTCCAGGCCGTTCATGCCCGGCATTTCCAGGTCGGCGATGATGACGTCCGGCACCAGCCCGGCCTGCATGATCTCCAGGGCCATACGGCCGTCATCAGCGGTGGTCACCTGCACCCCCCGCGATTCCAGCAGGTGGCGGATGATCTTCTGCATAGAAGGATCATCATCTACAAACAGGATATGCCGCTCGCCGTTGGTCATGCCGATTTCTACCTGCTCGTCGCGCCTGCGTTGTTTGTAACATGGCGCAGGGTTTGTTGCCAGCCGGATGGCGCGTCAGCGAGCCGAAAAAAGAGCCGGCTGCTGCCGGCTCGTATAGTTCAGGCAGGTTCGACTTCAAGGCCGCTGGCGATCAGCGCCTTGGTTACCTTCTCAGAAGCGGGGTCGATGTCGTTCAGGATGCCATAGGGCAGGTTATGGGTGACCACATACTCCGGCAGGGTCTGCACGACCTGGCGGACCACCTGCGGGTTGAGACGATCCAGGCGGAGACCGGCGGCCAGCAGGGCATCCCGCAGGGGCTTGACATCCTGGCCGTGCAACGCCGCAGCGAACAGGATACCCGGCCCGACCATGTCGCTATGCGGGGTGCGGCGTGGCATGTAGTTTTCGATTGCATAGGCGAAGTAGTGTTCACCGCCTTCTTCAGGGCGCGAATGGCCAAGCTGGTTGCAGAGTTGCACTTCCAGCCCCAGGAAGTCCAGCAACAGTTTGAGAGATTCGACCTCACCCCGCCCGATGCCCTCAGCGATACGGAAGGCTTGCTGAGCGATGGCGGCGGCGATGCCCGCTGCCCAGGGGACAAAGCGCTGGGCCGGGCTGTTGCGGTTGCGTTCCGCTGCATAGCGCCAGTCCAGCAAGCCGGTGACAATGCTCAGGACATCGACGATGCCCCCACCGCGCAGATGCGGCGGCGCCGCCCGGATCACTTCCCAGTCGATGATGCATTCCCGCGCCACGCCGGTTTCGATGTCGACGACTCCGCCTCCATCGCGGACACGGGCTACCCAGGTGAACATCACGTCGCCGGGCAGGGCAGTCGGGATCAGGATGACCGGCTTGCGATTCCACCAGCCGATGAACTTAGCGGCATCCATGGCCCGCCCGCCGCCGACGCCATAGACCACTTCCACCTCTTGTGGCAAGCCTTTGGCGAGATTCTCCAGGTAAGCCCGGTTGACGCTGGTTGGCTCTGCCTGGATGACCACAGGCAGGTTGAGCAACGGGCTGACCATCGCCCAGACGCCTTTGCTGGTCAGCAGCGCAGCAGGACGCGTCTCGGTGACTGTTGCAAGCTCCCGAAACGAGATGCGGGGGAGGGGCCATACGGTATTCATACGTATCCGACTCCAGCCAGTGCCATGTGGGGCGCAGGATATCCCGGTGACGCAAACAGCCTATTGCCACCAGTGTAATGCGGTTTGTCTTTTTGAGCCAGTGCCGGTTACTGGCGACTTGGTCTGCTGGAATTATAACCGCTTTTCCCCCTGCTGTGGCTGGTTAGCGGGGCAGTGGCGCTTCATTCCCTGGAGGAGTCGACCAGTTCGTCGGGGTCCTGTGCCGGGAGCAGGTCGCTCAGGTCGACTTCGCCTTCGTTGTAGAGGGGGTCGGTCAGGTCGTCAAGGGCGTCATGCTTGCGCTTGGGTTTGGCATAGACTTCGCCGTTGGTCATGAATGTTTCGATCAGCAGGCGCTCGACATCACGAACGTCCGGGATGCCAAAGAAGCCGATCGGTTCGCTGGTATACTGCGTCTGCCACCAGTTGCCACGGCGGGCCCGGTACGCCCGCGGTTCGTAGCGGAAGATGATATCGCCCCGGCCACCGCTGTAGCTGCGCCGTTCAATACGCTCGATATCGTCAGGACCGTACGAGGTGACTTTGGTGGCCAGGATGCCGTCCAGGATCAGAATGCGGCGGTTGGTGATGGCATAGGTGGTGCGCAGGGTGTTCAGCATCCTGCTGAGCGGGTTGACGGCGACCATCACCAGCATCAGCAGGAAGATCAGGATCATCGGCATCCACATTGGCGAGAAGAACATGGTCGGGGCCATGGCCATCCCCCGCGCTAGCGGGAAGAACCCCAGTATGATCCCCAGCGCAACCAGGAATCCGATCACTGCAGTGATGGACAGCCAGCCAGCGCCGCCAGCGGGGCCACGCCAGCGGGAGGCTGGCCGTCCGACCCACAGGAGTTCTTCGCCGGGCATCAGTTCTTCCTCGACACGGCTATAAGCATGGCGTTCGTCTTCGGTCATCACCGCTTTCCCCTTGCTGGAATCGCCTGCCGACCCAGGAGTATAACCTCTTCCTGCCATCAGTTTAAAGTGTATACGTACAGCAGACCACCCCAGTTTCCGGGGGATCAGGTCGCGCTCTCTGCGGCGCGCCAAAGCAATCTGCTTGCATCTTCCCCGTGATGTGCTATAGTACTAAAAAGTTGGATTAATCCGATCAATCAGAGGATTGTTATGCTTCCACAGGATCTGGCCTCTGATCTGCTGGTCTACATGGTTCAGCGGCGACTCAAGCCCGGCGACCAACTCCCCCCATTGACTGACCTCAGCCAGGAACTGGGTATCAGCGTCAACAAGCTGCGCGAACAGCTTGAGGTCGCCCGTGCGCTGGGCCTGGTCGACGTGCGTCCTCGTGCCGGTATCCGCATCCGGGTGTTCAACTTCGCGCCGGCGGTGCGCCTGAGCCTGCTCTATGCGCTGGCCCAGGATCGTAGCGCGTTTCAACCGTTTGCTGATCTGCGCGTCGCCGTCGAAGTTGGCTTCTGGCGGGAGGCGGTTTCGCGCCTGCTGCCGGAAGATCACGAGAAGTTGACGGCGCTGGTCAGGCGGGCGCGGGCCATGCTGGAGGAGACACCGGCGCGCATACCGCACGGAGAACACCGCGAGTTTCACCTGACCATTTTCTCCCGGCTGGAAAACCCGTTTGTCACCGGGATGCTGGAATCCTTCTGGGAAGCTTATGAAGCTGTGGAGTTCAACACGTACGTTAATTACCGCTATTTGCGCGAGGTCTGGCAGTACCACGAACGCATCGCTGCCGCGATTTGCGCTGGAGATATCGATGGCAGCCTGAACGCTTTTGTTGAACATACCCGGCTGCTGCGTTACCGGAACACTCCTGGTAGCGAACATGCGGCGGCAGTGGAGGTGCATGCGCTGGCCCAGCACACTTATGCCTCCTCGACGAACGACACGGGCGATCTTTCTGAACAGGTGGGTTCTATTCTGGAGTGAGGTTATTGCCATGAGCTTGCTTGAGTCGAAAACTGCTGAGCAACAAGCCCAGGGACACCCGATTGTCAACGATTTCTCAATCGTCGCGGCGACGGTCAACGGGTCCGGTAGCCAGACCGCCAACAGTGTGATCCTGCGCGCCCTGTTCAAGATGGGCATCCCGGTTAGCGGCAAAAACCTGTTTCCCTCGAACATCAAAGGATTGCCCACCTGGTACTGGATCCGGGTCAGCAAAGATGGCTATCTGGGCCGGCAGGAACATCCGGCGGTGCTGGTGGCTATGAACATGGCGACCGTGGCAGAAGATATCGCCGGGGTGATGCCGGGCGGGGTGGTCTTTTACCCGGACGACTGGCGGATCGAATTTGGCCGGGACGATCTTGTGTTTTACCCGATGCCGGTCAAGAGCCTGCTCAAGGACATCGAGGTGGCGCCGCGCCTGCGAGATTACATCGAGAACATGGTCTATGTCGGCGCGGTGGCGGCTGTCCTGGGCATCCCGCTGGAGCACATCCGTGAGGCGGTCAGCTTCTTCCTGGGCGGCAAGGAAAAAGCGATCAAGCTCAATATGGATGTGGTAGAGGCGACTTACCGCCATTTCCGCGAGCACATGCCCAAGCGCGATCTGTACAGCGTCGAGCCGATGGACAAAACGGATGGCCTGATCCTGATCGATGGCAACACGGCAGGGGCGCTGGGGGCAGTCTTTGGCGGCGTGAGTGTGGTGGCCTGGTACCCCATCACGCCTTCGACCAGCCTGATCGATGCCGTTCGTGATTACCTGGCATTGCTGCGCCGCGATCCGGAGACCGGAAAAGCGACCTACGCGATTGTCCAGGCGGAAGATGAGCTATCTGCCATCGGGATTGTCCTGGGTGCGGGCTGGGCCGGGGCGCGTTCGATGACGGCTACCTCTGGCCCTGGTATCTCGCTCATGGCGGAGTACGCTGGGCTGGGCTATTCCGCTGAATTGCCGGGCGTGATCTGGGATGTGCAGCGCGTGGGGCCAAGCACCGGCCTGCCTACCCGCACTTCCCAGGCGGATCTGATGTTTGTTTACTTTCTGAGCCATGGCGACACGCGGCATGTGGTGCTCCTGCCGGGCAACATGGAAGAGTGTTTCGAGTTCGGCTGGCGCGCCTTTGACCTGACCGAGTACCTTCAAACGCCGGTGTTTGTGCTTTCCGATCTCGATCTGGGCATGAACATCTGGATGAGCCGCAAGTTCGACTATCCGGATGAGCCGATCAACCGGGGCAAGGTGCTGACGAAAGAAGACCTGGATCGGATTCAATCCTTTGCCCGCTACAAAGACGTTGACCAGGACGGCATCGGCTACCGGACGCTGCCCGGCACTGACCACCCGATGGCCGCTTACTTCACCCGTGGTACCGGCCATGACGAATACGCCAACTACAGCGAGCGTCCTGAGGATTACTTCGAAAATGCCCGGCGGTTGCTGCGCAAGCACAACACCGCCCGTAAGATGGTCCCCAAGCCGGTGATTGAGCATCACGGTTGCCGGGAGGCGATCGTATGTTACGGATCGGTGGAACCGGCGATTATCGAAGCGCGGGACATTCTGCGCGACCGCTATGGCCGCGAGTACGATTACATGCGGATTCGCGCCCTGCCGCTATCGCAGGAGGTCTTTGATTTTGTGGCTGCTCATGACCGTCTCTATGTGGTTGAGAACAACATGGAAGGTCAGCTCCGGCAGATCATGATGATTGAGATGCCAGAACATGCCGCTCGCATGGTATCGGTAGCTCACCTGGATGGGCTGCCGCTGACGGCTAATTTTGTGGTTGAGGGTGTGCTGGAACAGGAGGGTAAGTAACCATGGGCGTTGTGCGGACGACTAACGCGATTGGCCTGACCAAAGCCGATTACGGCGGGCGCAAGTCTACCCTGTGCCCCGGCTGCGGTCATAATTCCATCTCCAACCAGATCATCACAGCGGCGTATGAGCTGGGCATCAACCCGCATACCGTAGTCAAGATGAGTGGCATCGGGTGCTCCAGCAAAAGCCCGGCTTACTTCCTCTCCCGTTCGCATGGTTTCAATGGCCTGCATGGGCGCATGCCCTCCGCGGCAACCGGCGCGGTGCTGGCTAACCGCCACCTGACGACGATCGGCGTCAGCGGTGACGGCGACACAGGCAGCATTGGCCTGGGCCAGTTCAAGCACATGGTGCGGCGCAACCTGCCGATTGTCTACATTGTGGAGAACAACGGCGTCTATGGGCTGACTAAAGGCCAGTTCTCAGCGACGGCTGATCTGGGCCAGACGATCAAGAAGATCGGCACGAATGACCTGCCACCGATTGACATCTGTCTGGAGGCACTGGCGGCGGATGCGACGTTTGTGGCCCGTTCATTTTCTGGCTCGGTCAAAGAAGTGGTTGAGTTGCTCAAGGCGGCGCTGCATCACAATGGCACTGCCGTGCTGGATATCATCAGTCCGTGCGTGACGTTCAACAATAGCCCGGATTCGACCAAGAGCTTTTCCTACGGCAAGGAACACGCCAACCCGCTGCACGACATCACCTTCATCCCCCTGGCGGATGAGATCATCCTTGACGACTACGAGGAAGCGGAGAGCAACGGCAAGAAGCCGCGGGAGGTCCAGCTCCATGACGGAACATGGATCCGCCTGCGTCCGCTGGCGATGGACTATGATCCGACCGACAAGATGGCGGCCATGCGGGTTCTGGAAGAGGCACACCTGCGGCAGGAACTGCTGACCGGCCTGATCTACTATGACAATAGCCGGCCCACCATGATCGATAGCCTGCAGATGGTCGATACACCGCTGGCCCACCTGAGCGAGGCTCAGATGCGCCCCAGCCGGGAAGCGCTGGAGCAGGTGATGGCCAGCCTGTAAGGGGTATCTGGGACGATGCGGGCGGCCCCCTCCCGGGCCGCCCGGTTGTCAGGGGGCGATCAGTGGTGGATAGTGCAGCGCGGCGGGCCTTTGACGGCCAGACGCTGGATGCCGGTTGGCAGCCCTGGGCGACCGGCGGCGGCACAGTGTCCATTGTTGATGGCGCACTACGGCTGGCGCTGCAGGAGGCGTCGGCAGAGGTCTACGCTGACGCCCAGATCAGCGATAGTCGCCCCGGGGGACGCTTTCCCTGGCAGCCGCCGCTGCGCCTCTCTGTCCGGGGACGGGCTTCTGGCCCGGCGGGGACTCTGCATGGCACTGCCGGCTTCGGTTTCTGGAACGATCCCTTTGCGCCAGGGCGGAGGAGATTCCCGCGCCTGCCGCGCGCGCTGTGGTTTTTCTTCTGCGGGGTGGAGAGCCGGATGGCCCTGGCTCTGGATCAACCGTCCTCCGGCTGGAAGGCGGCCACATTCGACCCGGTGCGGCCTCTGTTCTTTGGTCTGTTGCCGCTGGCCCTGCCTGGCTTCCTGCTGATGCGTCTGCCGGTACTGCACCGCGCCCTGTGGCCGCTGGGCCAGCGGGCGCTGGGGGTGGCGGAAGCGGCGTTGCCCGGCGAATGGCTGGCGGAGCCGCACGACTATACCATCGACTGGTTCCCTCGCCGGGTGCGCTTTGCCGTAGACGGCCGGACGGTACTGGACACCGATCGCAGCCCGCGCGGGCCGCTGGGATTCATCGCCTGGATCGACAATCAGTACGCTATCGTCACACCACAGGGACATTTTGGCTGGGGGTTGGTTGGCGGTGGCGGGCAATGGCTGGAACTGCAGAACTTCTCAATTGAGGTGATACCGGCTGAGGAGTGAGCGTGATGCACCTGAAGGATAAGATCGCGCTGGTGACCGGCGGTGGACGGGGGATCGGCAAAGCGATCGCCCTGCGGCTGGCCCGGGAAGGGGCGGATGTGGCGATCAACTACTTTCGCAATCGCGCCCCGGCGGAAGAAACGGCGCGAGAGATCAAAGCCCTGGGCCAGCGAGCCGCAATCATCAGGGCGAATGTAGGTGAGATCGACGAACTGGAGGCCCTGATCCGGACCGCCAATGAGGAACTGGGCGGGCTGGACATCCTGGTCAATAATGCGGCCAGCGGTTACAACCGCCCGATTATGGAGCAGCGGGTCAAGGGCTGGGAGTGGACGATGAACATCAATGCTCGCGCGGCGCTCTTCGGGGCGCAGCTGGCTGCCCCGATCATGGCTGCCCGCGGCGGTGGGCATATCATCAATATCTCCAGCTTTGGCGGCCAGCGCGTGCTGCCGGAGTACGTGCTGGTGGGGGCCAGTAAGGCAGCCCTGGAAGCGATCACCCGTTACCTGGCGGTGGAGCTTGCGCCGCTGGGAATCGTGGTCAATGCGGTTTCGGCGGGCGTGGTGCAGACCGACGCCCTGCAGCATTTTCCTCAGTGGCGGGAAGAGTTTAACCAGCGCATCGCCGAGATCGTCGCGCGCACTCCTGCCGGGCGCATCGTTACCGCAGAGGATATTGCCGCAGTGGTGGCCTGGCTGTGCTCACCGGATGCCTTCATGATCCGGGGGCAGGTGCTGCTGGTAGACGGCGGCTTTACGCTGGGGTTCTAGGCAGGCGGCAACCAGCCAGGCGTTCGTAGCAGACGGACGGGGAACTGTTCCCCGGCGCGGGCGCTGTGAACCCCTGCCGGGATGATCAGCAGGCCGTCGGCCAGCACCATCGAGAGCATGGCGCCGGAACTCTGCGTCCCGGTGGAGGAGGCGTAAAGCTGTCCATCGGGGCCGCGCCTGAGCCGGACGCGAAAGTAGGTCAGCCGCCCGTCAGCGGCGATGTCTTCCTCCAGAATCGCTTGCGCCATCGGCACCACGTCGGGCCGTCCGGCCATCTTGAGCAATGCCGGCCGCACGATCACGTCGAAGGTGATCTGCACGCTGACCGGGTTGCCCGGCAGGCCAAAAAACGGCACGTCCGCCAGCCGTCCGTAGGCCAGCGGCTTGCCGGGGCGCAGGTTAATCCGCCACAGCCGGATCTTACCCAGTTCGTCCAGGGCGGTGCGCACCATGTCATGCGCCCCAACAGAAACTCCGGCTGAGCTGATCAGCAGGTCTGGCTGCCAGGCCAGCGCCTCCTGCAAACGTCTCCGCACGTCGGCCAGGGTATCCCGCGCTACCGGGATGCGCCGGGGAAGCCCGCCGTGCTGGCGCACCAGCGCCTCCAGCACATAGCTGTTGCTGTCCCGCACCTTGCCCGGCGCCAGCGGCTCTTCAACGCCGATCAGTTCATCCCCGCTGGAAAGGATAGTCACGCGCGGCTGGCGGATGACCGGCACCCGTGGCCAGCCCAGCGCCGCCAGCACGCCGATGGCCGGCGGATCGATTTCGGCACCGGCGCGAAGCACGATCTGCCCGGCCTGAATGTCCTCTCCCGCTGGCCGGATGTAGTCGCCCGGTCGGGCAGGTTGATGAATGCGGATCGTTTCTGGCGGCCTGGCAGAGTCCCCGGCGGCCCAGTGCGCATCCGTGGCTTCCAGCGGCACGACAGCATCCGCGCCGGGAGGCAGCGGCGCGCCGGTCATGATCCGGGCGGCGGTTCCGGGCGGCAGCGTTGCCATCGGCGCGTCCCCGGCGGCGATGTCCAGGCTGACCGGCAGCGTGACCGGATGATCCGGTGTGGCTGCGCCGGTATCTGCAGCACGCACGGCGAAGCCGTCCATGCTGCTATTGGCAAAGGGAGGCAGCGGGGTTGCAGCGGAGATATCAATCGCCAGGATGCGGCCCAGGGAGTCGCTCAGGGCGACTTCTTCAGCGGGTAGGGTGGTGATCTCGGCCAGGATCAGGCGCAGGGTTTCGTCAACATTCAACAGTGTGGGCATTGGGGTTGACCTGCCTGTTCTGTGCTCATGACAATCATTCTGATGTCCGGTATTATAACTGCCGGGCGGTGAATTCGGACTCTTTAACTAAATAACACCCGAATTTTGCGGGGTTGACTGCGGCATCTTTCTGAATACGCTTTGAAGCCCATAGCGCAAGAAAAAGGTTGGGAAGGAATCCACGTACGATGACAGAATATTACCGAAAGTCAATTCATGACACGCTGGTCGAACTGGGAGTAGAGGCGGCTGTCGGGTTGACCGAGGCCCAGGTCAGGGAACGACAGGCACAGTATGGCCTGAATACATTGCCTGCGGAGGGCGGCCTGCCCTGGTGGAAGCTGCTGCTCTCCCAGTTCACCGACATCATGGTGCTGGTCCTGATCGGGGCGGCGGTCGTCTCGGCGGTGCTCGGAGACATCAAAGATGTCTTCATTATCCTGGCGATTGTGGTTCTGAATGCGTTGCTGGGCTTTTATCAGGAATACCGGGCGGAACAGGCGCTGGCGGCGCTCAGCGCGATGCAGGTGCCGCACGTGCGGGTGCGCCGCGGTGGTCATGTGCACCCGGTCAGCGCGACTGAACTGGTCCCCGGTGATATCGTCCTGATCGAGGCCGGGGATAGCATCCCGGCGGACGGGCGCCTGATCGAGGCGGTCAACCTGCAGATCGAGGAGTCGGCGATGACCGGCGAATCGGTGCCGGTTGACAAGGACACAGCGGTCATTGCTGACCAGGCAACGCTGGGCGAACGCCATAACATGGTCTTTATGGGAACCGCGGTGGCCTATGGCCGCGGCGAGTTTGTGGTCACCGGTACGGGTCTCAGGACGGAACTGGGCAACATCGCGACCCTGCTCCAGGGCGTCCAGAAGGGCAAGACTCCGCTGCAGGAACGGCTGGAAGGGCTGGGCAAAATCCTGGCGGGGGCGGCCGGTGTGTTGGTGGTGATCGTCTTTGTGGCCGGCGTGCTACGCGGCAATCCGGTTCAGGAGATGTTGCTAACGGCGATCAGCCTGGCGGTGGCTGCCATTCCTGAAGGGTTGCCAGCGGTCATCACGATCAGCCTCTCGCTGGGGGCCAGCCGCATGGTTAGGCGCAATGCCCTTATCCGCCGCCTGCCCGCGGTGGAAACGCTTGGCTCGGTGACCACGATTTGCTCCGACAAAACTGGCACCCTGACCCGCAACGAGATGACAACCACGCTGGTGGCCCTGCCCGGCCATGATGATGTGACTGTTAGCGGGGTGGGATACCAGCCAGTGGGTGAGTTCTTTGTGGATGGCAAGCGGTTGCATGCCATGAACGATGACGCGCTGGCCCGCTTCCTGAAGGCTGCCGCTCTGTGCACGGATGCCTACGTGGAGCAGGAGGGTGAAAACGGCCACTGGACGGTCGTGGGCGATACGACCGAAGGAGCGTTGCTGGTGGCCGCCCGCAAGGCGGGTTGGAGCCGCGAGCAACTCCAGGAAGATCTACCGCGTGTGGCGGAGATTCCCTTCAGCAGTGAGCGCAAGGCGATGACCACCATCCATGAGCCGCGCGGACGTTTTGCCACGGCGCTCTTCAACCATGCGCCTGCTGTGGCTTTCGTCAAGGGTGCGCCGGATCGCCTGGTGGACTGGGCGACGCATGAGACCATGCCGGAAGGGCCGATTCCGTTGACCGAGGAACGGCGGAGCGTCTGGCTGGCCAAGATCGATGAGATGGCGGCACAGGGGCTGCGCGTGCTGGGGGTAGCCTATCGCCCGCTTCCGCAGGTTCCGAACGGGGAGGACCTCAAGCCGGAGGTTATTGAACGGGAGTTGTTTCTGCTGGGTCTGGCCGGGATCATGGATCCGCCGCGCAGTGAGGCAGCCCGCGCAGTTAAGGTTGCCCACGAGGCCGGCATCCGCACGATCATGATCACGGGCGATCACAAGCTCACTGCGGAAGCGATTGCCCGCCAGCTGGGCATCCTCCAGGAAGGCCAGTATGCGGTGAGCGGCTCAGAAGTGCAGGCCATGAGCGACGAGGAGTTACGGGCAACCGTCAAGCAAACCTCGGCCTTTGCTCGTGTTGCCCCGGAACACAAGCTGCGTGTGGTGAACGCCCTGCAGTGGCATGGCGAGGTTGTGGCAATGACGGGTGACGGCGTCAACGACGCCCCGGCGCTCAAACAGGCAGATATCGGTGTGGCGATGGGTATCACCGGGACAGAAGTCAGCAAGAGCGCAGCGGATATGGTGCTGACTGATGACAACTTCGCCAGCATTGTTGCGGCGGTGGAAGAAGGTCGCACCATCTACGACAACATCCGCAAGTTCATCCGCTATTTGCTGAGCACCAATGTGGGTGAAATCATCACAATGTTCGTCGGGCTGATGATTGGCCTGAAGTCACCGCTGCTGGCGATCCAGATCCTGTGGATCAACCTGGTGACCGATGGCCTGCCAGCGATTGCGCTGGGCTTTGAACCCGCCGAAGCAGATACGATGAAGCGCCCGCCGCGCCACCCGAAGGAGAGTATCTTCGCCAGGGGGGTGGGGTTGCATGTGATCTGGGTTGGGCTGTTTCTTGGCGTGATTACGCTGGCCGGTTACATATGGGCACAACAGTCCCTAGGGCTGTCCCCGCTAAGCTCCACGCTGGGTTTGGAGAAACTCACCGCCAACCAGCTTGGCCAGATCATCGGTGGGGAGAATGTGCCGGAGCTATGGGACAGCTGGTCAGTGGCTGAACGGGCTGAGGAATTGACCCGTACAGAGAGCGGTGACGCCCATGGGGCTGCCGGATCAGATATCATCAGCCTGGCGCTGGCCATGCCCCGCACCATGGCCTTCAGTATCCTGGCGCTATCCCAGATTTTTGAAGTCTCGGCGATTCGGGCCGGGGATACCTCCTTCTTCAAAGTCTGGTATCGCCGGAACCGGCTGCTCTTTGGAGCAGTGGTGCTCACCTTTGTCTTGCAGTTGTTAGTCATCTACGATCCATTCTTGCAAGCGGCCTTTGACACTGTTGCCTTGACTGGTGAGCAGCTTCTGGTGACTCTGATACTGGCCTCACTGGTGTTGTTCGCGGTTGAGATTGAGAAGTTTATCCGGCGGCGCAAACATCGTAGCGTGGCCTGATTGGATCGCCTATAGATGAGTTGGGAGGAGCGACGGCGCCCACCGTCGCTCTTTCCTTTCCAGGGAACGGCCAGGCGAGAGCAGGTAAGGCTGTTATAATCGGCAAGGCTGGAGGTGGTCAAACAGTTGTAGCACTGGAGGAAACGGTGGGGATGCACGGCAGCGGGTGGTTCTCGCTATTGCGTGATGAGCCGGAACAGGCGCGGGCGGTCACACCGGCGCTGTTGCGGCGTGTGCTGGTCTATGCGCGTCCCTACTGGGGGCATATCGGGGCATTGCTGGGGGCGATCCTGCTGACAACAGTGCTTGGCCTGCTCATACCACTGATCCTGCGCGACCTGATCGACCATACGCTTCCCGCTGGCGATACCGGGCGGCTCAACCTGCTGGCCCTGGCGCTGGTGTGCATCCCACTGGTGGATGGCGGCATCCGGGTGGCGCAGCGCAAGTTCAACGCGACCATCGGCGAAGGTGTGATCTACGATCTACGCGTTAGTCTGTACACCCACCTGCAACGCATGTCCCTGGCGTTCTTCACCAACACCCGCGTTGGTGAGCTGATGAGTCGCCTCAACAACGACGTCATCGATGCCCAGCGGGCGATCAGCAGCACTATTGTGGATATCGTGACCAACCTGATTCAGACGGCGGCGACGCTGGTGGTGATGCTCTCGCTGGAATGGCGCCTGACGCTTGTCTCTGTGCTGGTACTGCCGTTGTTCATTTTTGCGGCACGTCGCCTGGGGGCGCGCTTGCGTGGTGTGGCCCGTCAGGCGATGGAATACAATGCGCAGATGAACGCCATGATGAACGAAACACTTAATATCAGCGGCGTGTTGCTGGTCAAGCTCTTCGGGCGTAGCAGTGTGGAGATTGCCCGCTTCCGGGATCGCGCCGCTGCGGTGCGCGATATTGGCGTGCGGCGCGCCGTGCTGGGTAGCCAGTTCTTTGTGATCATTGGCCTGGTTGGAGCGGTGGGCACGGCGCTGGTGTACTGGCTGGGCGGGCACCTGGTCCTGCGCGGGGTGTTCACCGTCGGCACGATCGTGGCGTTTACCGCCTATCTCGGCCAGTTGTATGCCGCGTTGCAGGGGCTGACCAATGCGCCGGTTGCTTTTGCCACATCGATGGTCAGCTTTGAGCGCGTATTTGAGGTGCTTGATCTGCCGCTGGATATTGTCGAAAGTCCGGATGCCGTGGTCCTGGACGGCGTGCGAGGTGCGCTCACGTTTGAAGATGTCACGTTTGAGTACGGTGTCAATGAGCACCTGCTCTTGAGCGACGTGCCGCGCTACGGACAGATGGATGCGGTTGGCGCGGCGCTCTCTGGCGCTGCGGCGGCGCCCCCGCGCCCGCATGATGGCGACACGCCGACCAGTCAGGCCCGCGAAAAGGCGCTGGAGCACGTATCGTTCCATATTGAGCCGGGGCAACTGGTAGCGCTGGTCGGTCCCAGCGGGGCAGGTAAGACAACGATGACCTACCTGATCCCTCGCCTTTACGATCCGACTGAGGGGCGCATTCTGCTGGATGGCCACGATCTGCGCACGGTATCGCTGGAATCGCTGGCCCGCCAGATCGGGATGGTCACCCAGGAGACGCACCTGTTCCATGACACCATCCGCACCAACCTGCTGTACGCCCGGCTTAATGCTACCCGGGACGAACTGGAGGTCGCCTGCCGCGCGGCCAACATCCACGATTTCATCATGGGTCTGCCGGATGGCTACGATACCGTGGTGGGCGAGCGCGGCTACCGGCTGAGCGGAGGTGAAAAGCAGCGGATCGCCATCGCCCGTGTCATCCTCAAAGATCCGCGTATCCTGGTGCTGGACGAAGCGACCAGCCATCTGGACAGCCAGTCCGAGGCGTTAATTCAGGAGGCGCTGAAAACCGTCATGGCCGGGCGGACGAGCATTGTCATCGCCCACCGGCTGAGCACGATTCTGGCCGCCGATCTGATCCTGGTGTTGGACCGGGGGCAGATTGTGGAGCAGGGGAAACACAGCGAACTGCTGGCGCGGGGAGGGCTGTACGCGCGTCTGTATAAGACCCAGTTCAAGCGGGAGCAGCCAGCGACGCTTTGAGGCGGAGCCGGGTCATTCTTGCCGCATCCTGCCGGGCCGACTATACTCAACCGCAGCACATCGGTCCTGGGAAGCAGAGCAGCGTTACCCTGGGGGAGAGGAAGTGACTCTCGTGAGGCGTTCACTGCTGGCTTTGACTCTGTGCGCGGGGCTGCTTGGCGCGGGGTGCACCACTATCTATGCGCCGACTCCCGGTCTGGCCACGGCCACTCTGCCGCCGCTGGCGACCTTCACGCCACGCTACACCGCCACACCGGTGCCCACCGCCAGCCCGCGACCTACCTTCATAGAGACGCCATCGCCATCGCCCATACCGCCTACCCCATCCGATACCCCCACGCCGACTCCTACGCCGCCGGTCATTGGCCGGGTATCCACCGTGCAGGAGGCGGTCAATATGCGGCAGGGGCCGGGAGTAACCTTTCCGGCCATTGTAGGTGTGGTCAACAATACCGATGTCATCATTTTGGCCGCCAACGAGGATCGCACGTGGTACAACGTGCGGCTGGAAGATGGCACCGAAGGCTGGATCGCGGCCAATCTGATCTTCGTGCTCCCCAGCCCGACGCCGCAGCCGACGCCGACTTCGCCGGGGGTGGTGGTGGAGATCAGCGGCACGCCGCTGGCCACGGCCCTGCTCGGCGGGTTGCCGGTCACCGCCACGCCCAGCTTCACGCCAGCCAGTCAGGGGGTGACCGCTGGCACCGTCATACCACGCACGCCGGGAACCGTCTCCCCCACGCCAACGGCCACGCTGACGCCGCCGCGCGGCCTGAATATTCCTACGGTTACCCCGTTGAGCGTCATCACCACAATGCCTCCGGCCAGCCCGACCCCACCGGCGCAGCCTTCAGATGGCGCAACGGCTCCGGTTGTCGCCAGGTACGATGTGCTGGCCTACTGTGAGGAATTCAACCAGGTTCCCCCACCGCTGGGCGCTGGTTCCACCATTGATATCTTCTGGGGGTGGATCGCCAGCACACGGGAATACGTCCTCCAGCACATCAACAACGTGATCTATGAGGTGCGCTTTGATGGCCGCCTGCTGGACAACTGGCGCCTGTTCCAGGGGCAAATCACCCAGCAGCCTGACGGCAACTGGTCGGTCTACTGGTATGTGCCGGTGACGGAACCGCTAACCCGGGGACAGCACACGATCACCTACCGCGTGAGCTGGCGCAGCCCGATATTCGATGGCCAGCAGCAGTTCGGCCCGGGAACCGATCGCGAGTCGGAATCCGGGCGTTGCATCCTTGAGGTACGCTAGAAAATCTGGCCCGGCGCGGCAGGTATGCGTTTTCCCTGCCATCAGGTGACATTTGCCACTATATCGCGTTACGGTTATCCTGTACCTTGCGGATAGGCAACATCGGAGATGATAGGCTGGGGAGGCCACCCGTGATGCGCGTCAAGATCAACCGCGATGTCTGCACCGCCCAGCTTGCCTTTTGTGAGCGTTGTCTTGGCAAGTTCCTGCGGGAACCGATGGGCTATGAGCGCCACTGTTTTGAAGAGATTGTAGATGACGGTCAGGAAGACCTGACGATCGAGATTTATTCCGGGGAACATCATACAGTTCTGGTCTTGAACGAAGAGCAGCGCCTGCAGGCAGCCAAAGAGGGTTGGAGCTTCTTTGTGCCCTTTCTGCCGGACATGTATCGCAATGGTGGAGCCTGATCTGCGGCGTTAATACGGTCCTGGCCGGTTTTTGGCAGCAGGAAGCGAATCAACGGCGGCATGGAGACCATCCATGCCGCCTGTTTGTTTCTCCGGGTGCGGTGCAGGATCAATAGTCGTCCGGGTAGGGAACCAGCAGATCGCTATCATCGCGAACGGCCAGCCATAGCACCGGATCGTTTTCGTAGTAGACCATCCCCTGCATCCGGCCGACGACATAGCCATCAAACTCGGTGCGCAACAGGCCGCTATCGGGGCCGATGGGCCGCCCAAAGATATCAGTCAGGCGGGCGACCGCCTGACCGGTGCGGATCGTATCACCGGTGTCGACCAGATGGGTGACAATGCCGCTGGTGGGAACGCGCGGATGCATCAGGCGGCGTACCGGGAAGTTCACCTGGGGCCGAGGGATATCCGGTAGCGCTTCTGGTTCGCCCGGTAGCATCCCGGCCCAGCGCATGACGTTGCGCAGGCCGGTCACGGCTGCGTCCCGCACACGCGTGTCTACATGCAGGTAGCTGCCCAGTTCGACGGTGAACGCCGGACGGCGCGCCCGGTTGAGCGCCGCTCCGCTGACCGAGCGATGCAGATTTTTCTTCAGGTACTCGGCTGACGGGAACTCGTTGATGATCGGGAAGCCAAAGGCCGCCAGCATCTGATCATTTTGCGCCTGGAGCTTCTGGGCCGCTGCTCTGTCTTCCGCGCCGTCGTAGTAGATGGGATCGCGAAAGGCAAAGGCCAGCGAGCCGATCACGGCGTTGTGCAGGTCGATCAGATAATCGCCATGTGCCTCGATCCGCTCGAAAAGGCGCTCATAGACCCGCTCCAACGGCGTGGGAACACTATCCTCCATTGAGGAAGGATTTTTGTTGGCGCGTCTGGGGGCCGGGAACAGGCGGTTCGGGTCTGAGCCGTGGCTGTAATAAGGGGCGCGGGCTTCCGTGCGTAACCCGGCGGGGTTGAGCGTCGGGATCATGATCACGGTCCCGGCCAGCCCGGCCAGCGGAAAGTCCACGCCGCCAGGCCCCAGCAGGCGATGGATGACGGCCATCCCGCTGTATTCATTGCCATGAATGCTGCCGGTGATCCACAGGGTAGGCCCTTCCTTTTTGCCCTGCGCAATGATCACCGGGATAGGGTCAGAGCCACCGGTGGGCAAGGGAACGCCCTCAAAGACCCCGTAGGTGATCTGGCCGGGGATGGCGGTAGCGGTACCAACGTGAACTGAGTGACTCATAGTGCTCCCTTCGAATGCCATGTCCTGAGCATGGCAACCAGTATCGCTAAGGGCCGGGGGCAAGCGCTATCCCCGACCACGTGACAACCCTGATCAGGCACGGCTGGCAGACACTGGAACGAGCAGAGTACGTCTGGCGAGTTTGCCGGTTTTGTAGCTGATCAGCCAGAGACCGTTTGCGACTGCTGCTACAGGGCTAGCCCGGCTATAAAGTTAGCGGTAGTCATAGCTCAGGTGGTGGCTCCCAGCCTGCCCCGGCCAGCGCCAGCAGGATGAGCTGGCGCATGCCCTTGACGAGCGGCTCCGTGTTGATGTACTCATCCAGGCGGTGGGTGTTACCGCCGGTGGTCAGGCCGATAGTCACCGCGGGCAGGCCCCTATCCAGCAGCAGGTTGGCGTCGGTGCTGCCCGCCTGAAGCTGGCAGTCCAGGTCAACCACCTGCAGGGCCGCCGCTGCGCCGCGCACCAGTTCGTGATCGGCGCTGATACCCCCGGAGGGCCGATCGCCGACCACATCGACCGTGACGCTGATGCCTTCGACCCGGTCGCTTTCGCTGGCGATGATCCCGCGCACGGTGGTTTCCAGTTCGCGCAGGGTTTGCGGATCTTCGCTACGCAGGTCCATGTAGAAACTAGCGCTGGTGGCCAACGAATTCACCGACTGGCCGCCCTGGATTATGCCGATGTTATACGTGGTGCGCGGTTTCTCCGGCGGCTTGAGCTGGACAAGTCTGGCCCCCAGCAGCAGCAAATGATGGATGGCGCTGGGCCGGCCAAACTGCTGCCAGGAGTGACCGCCTTCCGCGTAAGTAGCGACATGTAGCCTGCGCACAGCGATGCCGCGATGATAAACACGCCCCAGCGTCAGACCTTCGATAACGATCGCCCGCCCCAACCGGTGGCCGTATTGCTCGTAGAAGGCACGGATGCCGCCCAGGTCGCCCAGCCCTTCTTCGCGGCTGTTGGCCAGGAACCAGATATCGCGGTGAGGTTTAACCCGGAACTGGCGCATGATATCGGCGATAGCCACCAGGGCCGCTACGCCGAGGCTGTTATCACCGATGCCCGGCCCGGCGATGCGGCTGCCGTTTTCGTGGCGCAGGGCCAGGTCAGTCCCTTCCGGGAAGACAGTATCGGTGTGGGCGGAAATCAGCAGAGCCGGGGCGGAGGGGTCTTTGCCGGGCAGCCGCCCATAGACATTGTACAGGTTGTCAATCCCGGTATCGACCAGCCCGCAGGAGCCAAAACAGCTCAAAACGTGGTTGGCCCGCACCAGCTCGCGGAAAGTCGGCGCGGGGATTTGCTGGATCAGCACCGCCGAGGCAAGAATGTCGGCCAACACTTTGTCCAGGTAACGCCAGATATCCTGGACTCGCGGCTGACGGCTCAGCCATACAACATGTTCCTGGAGGTCCATTCCGAGCCTGCCCTTCATGCCGGGTTGGTGGAAAGCGGCGGAAAATCTGGCATCTATTGTACCGGTCATTGTCGATTTGCGCCTGCTTGATATTGCTGCGGCAGGCGCTGGCGGCGTGTTGGCCCCGACCGGACGGTATGGGATAATGGCTATCTGGCTTGGGTTATTGGCGCTCCGGTTGGGGATAAGGTGTTTTGCCCGGCGTCACCGGGTGCAGGCGCCAAATGTTAAATTCCAGCACCTGGTCTGTCTCTTCAGTGATCCGCATCTATGGGCTTCCATGAAGTGTTCCACCCCCACCAGCAGGGGATCGATGACAATATTGAGGAAGCCTATGGAAAGTTTCGGCAAGTGTGACCGTCTAAAGCAATACATCGTTGCTCCGGAGTGCCTGGCAGTTATAATCGCCTATGTAAGGAGAAGGCATCCGGCGAGCGATCTGTTGGCTGTGCGCAACTGACTTGCGCAATCGAGAAAGCGGTCATCCCGGATGAGAGAAGTGAGGGGTGAATCTCCTGACGATGTCCGACGCGGCGAAAGTTCTGTTGATCGAAAGTATACGGGCCAACGGCAAATCCTTTGCGACGGCGCTGGGCAAGCGGTACAACCTGGCGTTAGCGTATTCCGGTAAGCAGGGGATCAGTCTCGCCCAGAGCATGCTGCCGGATGTCGTCGTGCTGGATGCGGCGTCGATGCGCACATCCGGCGACCGGATCTGTCGAACACTGCGCGCTTCCCTGCCGGAGACGCCGATCATTCATATTCGCCCGTCGTCTGACGGCCAGGGAGGGCCCAGTGAAGCTGACGTGGTGCTGTGTCATCCGCTGACCTGGCGTAAACTGGTGAACCGCATCAGGCGTTTTGTTGAGGAAAGGGATCGGCAGGGTGAGGTCTTGCAGGCAGGGGCGCTCCGGCTGGATATGGCCAAGCGGACGCTCCTGGTTGGTGAGCAGGAAAAGCCGCTAACGCCGAAGCTCGCCGGACTGGCCGGACTTTTCCTGAAGTATCCGAATACTGTGATCGCCCGCAAGACCCTGATCCAGCAGGTGTGGCACACCGACTATATGGGTGATACGCGCACGCTGGACGTTCACATCCGCTGGTTGCGGGAGATCGTTGAGGAAGACCCGGCCCATCCGCGCATTATCAAGACAGTACGCGGGGTGGGCTACCGGCTGGTACCACCCGCACCCTGAAGCGGGCTGGCAGCCATAACCAACAACACACAGCCGACCCGCAATGCGGTCGGCTGTGTCGATTTGTTCCAGCAAACGAACGCGCCGGGTTACCGGCTGAGGGCGTTCAGCTTCTTCATCAGGCGGCTCTTCTTGCGGGCAGCGGTGTTCTTGTGCAGCACGCCTTTGGTCACAGCCTTGTCCAGTTCACGGATGGCCGCCAGTGTCGCTTCACGGGCTGCCTGGGCATCGCCGCCGCTGATGGTCGCCGTGGCCTTTTTGACAAATGTGCGCGAACGCACGAGGATAATGCGGTTAGCGATCCGCTTGCGTTCGTTGCTCCGAATGCGCTTGAGTGCAGACTTGTGGTGAGCCAACGGAAAACCCTCTCCCGAACTTTTCGTGCCTGTTCTCATTCTTGTCGCCGCATTTTACCAGATGACCGTCTGACTGTCCAGCGGCAGTTATCACCAGGGTGCATTCCAGATTGGGGGCAGGGTCAAGCCGCGGCAGTCCAGAGGTCATCGAAGTCGTGGCTCAAGACTGCAGAACGCAGGACAAGCATCCGCTCCACACCTGGGCGGGACCAGTGCATTCCGCACCGGCCAGGCGGGTTCGGTATTGTTTGATGCCGCTTTCAACAGGGCCAGACCCAATCAGCCAGCCTTCTTCGCGAAACTCGTGGTAGCGCATGCGACGTTGGTGACGCTCGAAATACAGCGCCAGGTCTGGTAATCCCGCCTGGTGCAAGGTCTGAACGATGCGCCAGGCCTGGCCGTAGAACAAGAGGTCCTGGGCCTGGTGATACCAGCTTATCGCCTGGGCCTCCGCGGTAGGGAAGAGGGCTTGCGCCGCCTCAGCCAGGTGTTGGGTGGCATGGTACCAATCGACAATCTGGACACTGTCGGGAAATATGTCGGCACAGAGGTTCCAAATCCACTCGGCCCCGTCAGCGGTGACGCTGCTGCGGGCGGCATTCAACAGGTCATGAGCTGCGGCCAGTTCCCACAAAGCCGGGGAAAAGCGGGCTACGTCACCCAGCACTGCCGTGTAGTGGCTCTGTTCCGCGCAGGGCTGCGCAGCGGCTTCCCCACTCCGCACATCATACCCATCACGGACGCCCAGATCATAGACTACCCCGACTTTAAACTCCTTCCAGCCCTCGCCACGCACATGCACCATCCCGCCATCTAGGCTCACCCCTTTCAGCCGCTGATGGTCCTGGCGAGCATTGCTGGGCACGATGCGCTCAGGCCGCAGGGCAGCCTGTCGGCGGGCCATTTCCGCCTGCAGTTGTGCCCCCCGGTGCTGGGTCTCACGCCAGGCATTGGTCTGACCGATGGTCTGCCCCCCAATGCACGCCATGACCTGGCTCACCTGGGCATAGGGCAACAGGCTGCTCAGCCACACGATTTGCTTGCTCAGTCGCTCACTATACTGGCTCGCTCCCAGTCCCCATCGCTGATCCAGGGGGAAAAACACCCGCCCGGCAGGTCTTGCAGTAGTAATAGGCCCGCTTGACCTGCACTCCCCCTGTTGCCGTGACTACGTACTTCCCCTTTTGTCCCTTGTAGTGCATGGCCTGCCCACAATGCGCACACACTGGCCCCGCCGCTGACCGGTCTTCCTCGCTCGCCTGCTCCACCAACCCCGCCGTCAACACCGCCTGCATCTTCTTCCCTGCCACCGTCACCAATTGCTCTATCTCACTCAAGGTGATCTGCTCAGCTGCCGTCTTCTCGGCCAGTAAAGCATCGAGTATCTCGCTCATTTGCGCTTGCAGCGCCGCCCGCAACGCCCCGTCTGATTGTCCCATTTGGCTTATCCTCCTCAGCGTCCCCCTAGTCTACCCCTTTCTTGCCCCCAATCTGGAATGCACCCTTATCACCGGTGTTCACTATGTAGCCTACTACATTGGCAGCGAATACCGGCATGGTATAATGACCCGCCATGTGTGGGATAGCAGGCAGCATTGACCTCCTGGGCCGAGATCGGGTGAACCCGGCCCTGACCCGCGCCATGACCGCGCGAATCGCCCATCGCGGGCCGGACGGCGAGGGCTTCTTCGACGCACCCGGCATCTCCCTGGGGATGCGGCGGCTCAGCATCATCGACGTGGTCGGTGGCGACCAGCCGATCTTCAACGAGGATGGTACGCTGGCGCTGGCCTTCAACGGCGAGATCTACAACTACATCGAACTGCGCCAGGCGCTCGGTACGCTGGGCCACCGCTTCGCCACGCAGACGGATACCGAGACGGTCGTCCACCTGTATGAGCAATACGGACTCTCCCTGTTTGATCACCTGCGTGGCATGTACGCCTTCGCACTGTGGGATGCACCTCACGCCCGGCTGGTGCTGGCCGTCGATCATATCGGGATGAAGCCGCTGTACCTGACACAATGCAACGGGCGACTGCTCTTCGCCAGCGAGATCAAAGCGTTGTTAGTCGATCCTGAGGTTCAGGCGACGCCTGATCCTGCTGTGCTGGATACGGCGCTAACCTTTGGCTACATGCTGGGCGAACGGACTCTGTTTGCAGGCATCCGCCGCCTGATGCCCGGCCACTTTCTGGTTGTCGATACGCGGACCGGCTCTGTGGAGCAGGGGCGCTTCTGGAACTGGGCAGATGCTGATCAGGACCCGCTGGCCGGGGGGCCTGTGCCCGTCACACCGGAAGAAGCCGTGGATCAGGCGCGCCTTCTGTTGCAGGACAGCGTCCGGCTGCACCTGCGTTCCGATGTGCCTCTGGGCCTGTTCCTCAGCGGGGGGATTGACTCGGCGACCATGCTGGCGCTGATGAGCGCCTGCGAGCCGGACAGCGTCGTCACCTTTACCGTCGGCTATGACATCCCCACCGGCGACAACGAGCTTGAACAGGCGCGGCGGGTTGCCCGACATTTTCGGGCCAGACACCGGGAACTGGTCATTACCGCGGAAGACTGGTGGCAGCACTTTGACGCGTTTGTCTACCATGCCGACGAGCCAATTGATAACCCTTCGGCGGTTAGCCTGCAGGCGCTGGCCCGACTCGCCGCGCAGGAAGTCAAGGTTGTGCTGAACGGTACCGGTGGGGATGAGCTGTTCTGCGGCTATCAATCCCACGCCGTCTGGCCGTTGTTGTTGCGTCTGTCGGCGCGTCTGGACCGCCTGCTCGCGCCAGTGTGGCGGGCGAAGCTGGTAGGCCGGCCACTGGGCCTGCTGGAGCCGTGGTATGCGACGCTCAAACGCTACCCGGTGCTGGGAGCGTTGCCGTACTACCTGCCACGCTGGCAGATGCCGCTGCTGCCGGTGGAAGAAGCGCTGCGGCGCGGCATCTCCTATGAAGGCTATACCCTTTCGGAAGGGTTGCGGCGACGCCTGTACTCGCCTGATCTGAACGCCCTGCGCCGCCAGGCAGGCCACAAAGAAGCCGCCTTCGCCGACCTGCTGGCAGAGGCACGCCGCCGCAGCGATGATCCGGTCGATCTCGTCCAGGCGCTGGTGGCGCTGACGTGGCTCCCGGCAGATGCCCTGCTGGTGGCGGACAAGGTGACGATGGCCCATTCCCTGGAACTGCGCGTGCCCTTCTTTGACCGCCCGCTGCTGGACTTTGCCATCCGCCTGCCACCGCACCTCAAGACACGCGGCAATAAGTGGCTCCTGCGGGAAGCAATGCGGCCATACCTGCCGCCCTGGGCGCTGGAACGCCCCAAGCAGTGGTTTGGCAGTCCGGTACAGGCCTGGCTGGATGGGCCGCTGCGTGATCGGGTGCAGGCGATTCTGCTGGATCGCCGTACGCTGGAGCGAGGCTACTTCCAGCGGCAGGCGGTGGTTGACCTGGTGGAACGCCACTTCACCGGGCGGGAGAATCACATTCAACTGGTTTTGCGCCTGCTGATGCTGGAGCTATGGCAGCGGGCGTTTGTGGACGGTGAGCGGCGCGACTAAGGGGGGGTATTAGCACTGATTCCGTGTATTGCGGCCTGGTGGCGGGCTGCGCTATACTCAAATTGGTGACAGATCTGGTTGCTGGCTGCCCCCCGCTGATTGAGGGGGCTTTGTGTGTTGATCGAACGACTAAATTCAGGAAGCAGGATGTATGCTGCAGAAGAAACTGGCGGGCATCGAGGCGCGCTATAACGAGATCGAAAAGCTGCTGGCCGATCCGGCAGTGATTGTGGACTACGAACGGGTCGCAGAACTGGCCCAGGAAAAGGCCGAGCTTGACGAGATTGTGGCCGCCTCGCGGGAATACAGCCGCGTGGTCAGAGAACTGGAGGAAGCCCGCGCCTTGCTGGCCGCGGAAGAAGATTCCGACCTGACTGAACTGGCCGAGGCCGAGATCGACAGTCTGGTTCAGCGTCGTGATGCGCTGGAGGAACGGATCCGTCTGTTGCTGCTACCCAAGGACCCCCGCGACGACAAGAATGTGATCATGGAAATCCGGGCCGGGACGGGCGGCGATGAGGCAGCGCTTTTCGCCGCGGACCTGGCGCGCATGTACATGCGCTATGCCGAGGCGCGTAACTGGAAGACCGAAGTGATCAGCGCTCACGAAACTGGCCAGGGCGGGTACAAGGAGATTATCTTCACGATCAAGGGGCGGGGCGCTTACAGCCGCCTGAAGTACGAAAGCGGGGTACACCGCGTCCAGCGGGTGCCGATCACGGAGAGCCAGGGACGCATCCATACCAGCACGGCGACGGTGGCTGTCCTGGCTGAAGTAGATGAGGTGGAGATCGACATCAACCCTAACGACCTGCAGATCGATACCTATCGCAGCGCCGGCGCTGGCGGCCAGAACGTCCAGAAGAATGAGACCGCCGTCCGGATCACCCATCTGCCAACCGGCCTGGTGGTGGCCTGCCAGGACGAGCGCAGCCAGACCCAGAACCGCCTGCGGGCGATGAGCATTTTGCGAGCGCGGCTGTATGACATGGAGCAGCGCCGTCTGCAGGAAGAACGGGCGCTGGAACGGCGCAGTCAGGTGGGCACCGGCGAGCGTAGCGAGAAGATCCGCACCTACAATTTCCCACAGAACCGGGTGACCGACCATCGCATTAACCTGAGCAGTTACAACCTGAGCGCAGTGATGGCCGGCGAGATCGATATGTTCATCGACGAACTGGCCACCCGCGAGCAGGCGGAGCGACTGGCTGAGGCATGAGACTGGAAACCGGGCAAATGGTGGGTGAGGCTTTACGCCAGGCCAGCCGGGCGCTCGGCGCAGTGTCTGGCTCGCCGCAGCTTGACGCCGGTGTGCTGCTAGCGGCGATGCTGGGCGTGGAGCGCACGGCTTTGCTGGCTCACCCGGAACGCCTGCTGACGCCCGATCAGGCGGCGCACTATGCGGAACTGGTCGCCAGGGCGGCGGAGGGGACACCGATTCCGTACCTGACCGGCTGGCGTGCTTTTTACCATCATGACTTTATCGTGACGCCGGATGTGCTGATCCCGCGTCCGGAGACCGAGCATCTGGTTGACGCGGCGCTGGCCTGGGCGCAGACGTGGCCGCAACAGCGGTTGACCATCGTCGATGTAGGGACTGGCAGCGGGGCGATCGCGCTATCGCTGGCGGCGGCGTTGCCAGGGGCGACCGTCTATGCGCTGGATTGCAGCGCTGTGGCGCTGGAGGTCGCCCGTCGCAACGCTATCCAGATTGGCGTGTCCAATGTACGGTTTGGCCAGGGGGATCTGCTGACCGCGCTGCCAGACGGCGTCAAACCCGATCTGATCGTCGCCAATCTGCCATATATCCCTTCTGCCGATCTGGAGGCCCTGGCTGTGGCCCGCCATGAGCCGCGTCTGGCGCTGGATGGCGGGCTGGATGGCTTGGATGTGATACGTCGCCTGGCGGCTGAAGCAGCTGACCGCGTGCCACCCACTTTTGCCCTGCTGCTGGAGATCGGAGCAGGGCAGGGCAGGGCGGTAAGCGCCCTTTGCCGGCGGGCATTCCCCGGCGCGCGGGTGCGGGTGCTGCCGGATTATGCCGGTCACGATCGCATCGTGGAGGTAACCCGATGAGTCGCATTATCCCTTTCAACGCCAAGACCGTTCCCCTGGCTTACCAGGCGTTGCGGGAGGGGCAGCTGGTTGTCCTTCCCACGGATACCGTCTATGGCGTGGCGGCTTCCGCCCATTCGGTGGCGGCGATTGACCGCCTGTATGCCGCAAAAGGCCGCGCCGAGGACAAACCGATCCCGCTCTTGCTCAGTGACCCTGATGGAATCGAGCGCGTCTGTCAGCAGGCGCCGCGTGCAGCGCGTTTGCTGGCAGAAGCGTTCTGGCCTGGGCCGCTGACGATTGTGCTGCCCAAATTGCCTGACCTGCCGGAAAACCTGACGACCCTGCCGACGGTGGGCGTGCGCGTGCCGGATCATGATCTGACACGGGCGGTCATCCGCTTGATGGGCGGGGCGCTGGCTGTGACCAGCGCCAATCGCTCCGGCGGGCCGAATCCGCTCAGCGTTCAACAGGCTTATGCCCAGCTTGGGGCAGCGGTAACCTACTATATGGATGACGGCCCGGCGCCGGGCGGCGCGCCTTCGACCGTGGTTGGGTTTGATGATGCTGGTGCGCCGGTGATCTTCCGGCAGGGGCCGATCACGGACGGGCAAATCCGGGTGGTGCTGGGTTACTGATGCGCATTATCCCGCACGGGTGGGATTCCGTGCGGGATAATGTGGGAAAAGGTGGGTTATCCGGCGGGAAAATGTGGGATAGGGCCACACCACATCGATGAAAGCGTTCAGCCTTCTCGCTTCAGGTCGGCGATTTTACCGCCGGTGATCTGCTGTAACTGCTCGTAGGTCACCGGGAAGATGGCATTTGGTGCGCCGGCAGCAGCGTAAAGCTGGGTGAAGCGCCCCAGCGAATCCTCGATGTAGATCGGCAGGTTGGGCGTGCGGTGGCCAACCGGCGGGACGCTGCCGGGCGCGTAGCCGAAGATGGCAATGCACTGTTCCGCGGTGGCAATCCTGACCTTTTTGCGGGAAGTGTTGTAGAGCGCGGCCAGCTTGCGGTCATCAATGCGCTGGTCTCCCGCTGCCAGGACGACAACCGGCTGGCCATCCACCATGAAACACAGACTCTTGACAATGGTACCGAGCGCCGTCCCGATGGCGTCGGCGGCCTCCTGAGAGGTTGCGGTGGACTGCTCAAACAGGCGAATCTTCAGCCCCAGGCCAAAGCGATCCAGCGCCGCCTGGACATGCTCCGGCGTGAATAGCTCCATACTGCTCCTCGCTTGTGTCCTAACCAGGGGGCTTTACTGAAACAGGGTCAGCCCCATTGCGCCGGGTCCAGTATGCACACCAACCGCTGAAGACGCAATCACCTTCATGATGAAAGCCGGATTCCAGCGTTCTTTGAGCGCAGCCTCGTAGGCGTCGGCGTCCTGCGGTGTGTCGCCATAGAGGATGGCCACGTGCAGCGGGCGATGGGGATCTACCCAGCTGTTGAAAAGTTCCAGCATCCTGGTCAGGGCGGCATTGCGGGTGCGCACGGCCTCCAGCGCCTCCAGCCGTCCATTGTTGACATACAGAATCGGCTTCATCTGTAGCAGTACGCCGATCCAGCGCCGGGCGGCACTGACACGCCCGCTGCGGTGCAGGAATTCCAGTGTATCAATGGTCAGGATAGCCCGGGTCCGGCTGACGTATTCGCGTGCCTGCTGGACGATCTGCTCGACCGGTGCTCCACTGTCACGCAGGTCGGCAATGGCCAGGGCCAACAGGCCCAGCGCGCCGGAAGTTGTCCGTGAGTCGACCAGATGAACCGGAAAGTCAACCAGCCTGGCGGCCTGTTCGGCAGAATTGTAGGTGCCGCTGATGGCAGCGGAGATGGTCACGGCAAGCACAGCGCTGGCGTCAGTGGCATCGCGGGCGCGCTGGAACAGGTCGGCGAATTCCTCCGGAGCGGGCTGAGATGTAGTCGGGTGGTGGGGATCGGTCGTCAGCCGCCGGTAAAACTCTTCCCGGCTGATGTCGACGCCGTCCAGTAAGTCCTGGCCGCCCCACAGGATGTGCAACGGGGCAACAAAGATCTGGCGCTCGGCGGCAAGGGCAGCGGGGATATCAGATGTGCTATCGGTCACAATGGCAATCTTCGGTTTCATGAGCGGATTCCAGAATCCTTTTACTGACGCTATCCCTGGGCTGGCAGGCAGGTAAGCCTGAATAAATGGACGTTATGTAGATATATTGTACATATTACGTCCAAATATTGCAAATATTCTATCTACTCTACTTTCAAATCTCGCTGTGGCTCAGGCGCCCCGGCTACACTTGCAGGATAGCGAAGCCCAGCGAGCCTGGGCCGGTGTGAACTCCGACGGGTGCACAGACTGTGTTAGTGACCAGCTGGATTGGATTCCAGCGGGAGCGAATCCTCTCCACGAACTCCTGCATTTCCTGGAAGGAGTTGCCATGGAGCACGCCAACGCGCAGCGGCTTGGTGCGATCGGCCACTTCTTCGAAGATCTGGAACAATCGCTCAATCTGGCGATGGCGCGTGCGCACCTGTTCCAGCAGGGTGATACCGCCATCCTGAACGTGCAGGATCGGCTTGATCTGAAGTGCTGCCCCCAGCAGACGCTTGAGGTTGCTCACCCGTCCGCTGCGATAGAGATATTCAAGCGTGTTAAGCGCAAAGATCATCTTGGTGCGGTCGGCGAGCTCGCGGGCCAGCCGGACCGCCTCCTGTGGGCTGATGCCGTTGTCCCGTGCTTCGGCCAGGGCCAGCGCGGCGAGACCATGCGCCAGCGAACCGGTGCGGGTGTCGATAACGTGCACAGGAAAGTCCACCGCGCGGGCAGCCTGGCAGGCAGCGTTGTAAGTGCCGCTCAGCTTGGCGGACATCGTCATGACGATGACCGCTACAGCGCCTGTTGCCGCGCGAGCGCGCTCGAATGTTTCCGCGAATTCCGGCACTGTGGGCTGCGAAGTGGTTGGATGTGTGCGCGAAGTGACCAGACGCTCATAGAATTCGACAGGCGCAATATCCACGCCATCGCGCAAATCCTCGCCATCCCAGAAAATGTGCATGGGGGTGGTGAAGATCTGGCGTTCGGCGGCCAGGTCGCGGGGGATATCCGCTGTACTTTCGGTCACAATCGCAATTTGCGGGGGCACGTGATGACTCCTTCTCCTGTTCTGGTGGCCAGCCCGGCTGAGGATGCTGGCCTACCTGTTGCGCCGGGCTGGCCGGACGATACTCAACGTTGCAATAGGGCAAAACCCACGGCGCCGGGGCCGGTATGCACGCCGATCACCGCCCCGACCTGGGCTTTGATCAGCTGGGCGGGTTGCCAGCGGGCTGTGATTTCTGCCTCCAGCCAGTCGGCATCCGCCGGGGCCTGGCCATGCAGCAAGCCAACGTATAGCGTTTTGGTGGGATCGACGGTTTCCTCAAATAGCTCAACCAGCCGGCTCAGCGCGCGCTTGCGCGTCCGGATGCTCTCTTTGGCCTCAACCCTGCCGTTAGCGATCTGGAGCACGGGTTTGATGTTGAAGGCGGTGCCGATCAGACGCTTGGCGCCACCGATACGGCCACCCTTGTGCAGGTATTCCAGGGTGTCCAGCGTGAAGTAGATGTGCGTCCGGTTGGCCAGCGATCGGGCCAGGGCAGCAGCTTCCTGAAGGGAGGCACCCTGGTCGCGGGCATCGGCCACCTGCAGCAAAGGCATGGCAGTGCCCAGCGTTACCGAGCGCAGGTCGACGACTTCTACCGGGAAGTCAACCATGTCGCGGGCCTGGATCGCTGAAGCATAGGTCCCGCTCAGATCGGCGGAGATCGTTGTGACCAACACCCCCTCAATATTGTTGTCTTCGGCATGGATCTTCCGGTACAGTTGGGCAAAATCGGCGGGGGTTGGCTGGGATGTTGTTGGCAGCACAGGGTCGATAGCCAGGCGACGATAGAACTGTTCCGGGGTGATATCGATGCCGTCACGCAAGCTATCCTGGCCCCAGATGATGTACAGTGGCGCCACGTGAATCTGCCGCTCGCGGGCAATGGCGGGTGGCAGATCAGAGGTGCTGTCGGTGATCAGGGCAAAGCGAGCCACGAAGTCCTCCTTCACAATAGTGTTTTATTCAAGTGCTAAAACACCTTCAGCAGCAAAGTGTTACTGCCACAGATAAAACAGGCCGGGCAAGAGACCTGTTTATCCTGCACCGGCCAGGATTACCACGGTTGGCTGCGCTGATATACGGTTGGCGATCACTGCACGATCATGATACCCAGTACGCCAGGCCCGGCGTGGACACCGATCGATGCGCCGATCCAGCTCTGGAGCAGGCGTTCTGGCTTATAGAGCTGTTCCAACGCGCTGGCGACCTCAGCTGCTTCCTCTGGCACTGCGCCATGGACGACGCCAAGCTGAACTGGCTTGCCGGGTGCGATCCGTTCACCCGTCAACTCGATCAGTCGCTGTAGGGCGCGTTTGCGGGTGCGCACGTTTTCCAGTGGTTCAACATGCCCGTCCTGGATGGTCAGGATCGGCTTGATGTTAAGGGCCGTGCCCAGGAGATGCCTGGCCCCGCCGATGCGCCCGCCACGGCGCAGGAATTCCAGGGTGCCGGGGGTGAAGATGGCATGGCTGTTGGCGGCGGTAGCTCTGGCCAGAGCGACGGCTTCCTCCGGGCTGGCGCCAGCGTCACGCGCCTCGGCCACTTTAAGGACGGTCAGGCCCAGCGCCAGCGAGATAGTTCGGGTGTCGACCAGGTGGACGGGGAAATCGACCTCTTTCATGGCCTGTTCGACGGACGAGACGGTGCCGCTGACGTCTTTGGAGACGACCACGGCCACCACCGATTCCGCGCCGGTCTCTTTGATGGCACGCTTAAAGAGATCGACGGTATCGGAAGGTACGGGGCGTGAGGTGGTAGGCATGACGGTAGTCGTCGCCAGCCGCTGAAAGAATTCAGCGCTGGTGATATCGATGCCTTCGCGCAGGCTTTCCCGGCCCCAGACGATAATCTGCGGAATCATATAGATGTTGTGTTGCCGGACAAGTTCGGTAGGCAGGTCAGCAGTGGTATCGGTAACCAGGGCAAATCGCGGCGTCACAGGCAGCTCCTTCCCTGAAGGTGATAGGACTCACGGCGCAGGGCAATCAGAGAACGAAAACGCGCGGAGCGTGACTCCGCAGCAGGCGGTTTGACCAGAGTATAGGGTACAAAGATGCAGTTTGGCAACGGCATCTCAGGCCCGGACCGTTTCTGCGCGCACCTGGCTGTAGAGCAGACGGACATTGGCGCGGTGGAGGGCCTGGACAGCGCCGTTGAGGGCAATGCGGCTTTTGCCGCAGCTTTCAATATCGATCTTCTCTAGGTATTTTTCAGGGCTTTTACGGTCCAGCGCCTTTTCCACCTGTTGCCTGATCCGCCTGAGGTATTCCAGGTCTGAATCCAGTTTGGCTTCCACTTCGCCGCGCAGTACAACCTCGCCGTGCCCCTGGACAACACACTCAAACCCCTTGCCGCGCAGGGCCTCCAGCGACCTGATGAAGTCAGCGTAGCTGCCGTCTACAAAGTATGGGATGGGCATGATCGTATCCGCTGCAAAGAGGATACGGTCTTCGCGCACGTAGGCTACCACCGAATCCGGGCTGTGGCCGGGGGAATGCCACAGTTCAACCGTCTTATTGCCCAGGTGAACGGCCAGCGTGCCAGTCTTGAAGACCATTGCAGGTAGCACGATGCGGGCATCAGTAAACTCGGAGCTGCTCCGCCTGGCTTCTTCCATGCTCCTGCGCCCGCGGGTATCCAGCAGGTCGCGGCACAGGGCATGGCCAACGACCAGCGCATCCTCAAAGAGGTAGGTGCCGAAGGTGTGATCGGCGTGGTAATGGGTGTTGATGACCGTACGTACCGGGCAGTTGAGACGCTTTTCCAGGAAGTTCTTGATCTGGAGTGTTTCTTCGGGGTAGGCCAGTGTGTCGATGAGAATGGCGCCCTCAGGAGTCACGATGGCGCCAGCGGTAACCTGGGCATACAGCTCGCTGGTGAACACATAGATGTCATCGGCTACACGTTCACGCTGCATGGCTCTGGGCGATCACTGTGACAAGGCAACACGTACCGGTTACAGAGGGGAAGATCCAGCCAGTGGGCAGAGTATAGACAGCACGCAGAGGGGTGTCAAGATTTGTGATAGTTTTCACAAATAAGAAGGCAGAGGGTGGGAAAGTCAACACCAAAGCCCTCCGCAGCAGGAGGGCTTTGGTATTCGCTGCAGCGGTGTGCCGCGACGATCAGAGGATGAACGATGCGATAATCAGCGCGGCGAATAGCGCCAGCGCCAGGGCGCCCATATTGCGCAGGTCGGTCAACACGTAGGCGTACTCGGCGGCGAGATCTTCGACCGTGGTCTTGCGGACTTCGGCGACCGGCGCTTTGCCGCTGCGGGCGGGGGTGCTTTCCAGGCGCGGAGCAGGGGGGACATAGAGCTGCCCGTTGGCTTCGCGTCGGGCGCGCTCCAGAGATTCCTGAGCAATATTCGTACGACGGGGTGCTTTCTTGCGGGCCATAGGTTCTCCTTTGGCTGTGGTTATCGGGCAGCGAAGGGCGCTAGCCCTGCTGCAAATCGGCGAAGACGACGATACGCTGGTTATCCACCTGATACGGATAGCAGGAGATCAGGGTCGCCGTTGGTTCACGGGTGGGGTCCATGACGTGCACGGCGTACGGTGATACGATTTGCGTCTCCCGCACGACATAGGTGTAACTGCGCGTCAGAGTATAGACAGTGATCTGGTCGCCGGGCGAAAGCCGATCCAGGTGGCGGAAGATTTCGCTGTAGATGTCGTTGTGGGCGGAAAGGACCATATTGCCTGGCTGGCCTGGCAGGCCAGTATTGGGCTGGTGGCCAACGCCGCGCTTGAGCGCTTCCCAGTCCGTGCCGCTGACGATCGGAGCGTCAACACCGATGGCCGGAATCTGGATGCGCACCGGGCTTTCCGGGCCGGGTGTCGGGATCACAATCGGCGCGGCCAGTTGCTGCTGGACGATCGGGCGCAGGTGGGCGGGGATTTCGTTCAGGTTGAACTGCGCGCCTCCGGCGGCGGTGGGCGGTGTATGGCCGCTGGGCAGCACGATGCGATTGAGGCTGATCTCCGGCGTGACAGTCGGAGTCGGCAGGCTGGCGAACGCCGCCGCCTGAGCCTGGGCCTGAACCGCAGCTGTTTCCTCCTGCAGAGTCTGGAGGGCTTGGAACAACTCCACGCCGATGATCAGCAGGCCGATGACCGCCAGAACCTCGACCAGCAGCAGCAGTCGATTCCAGATCGTTTTCTGTAGCGAACTGGTAACCGGCGCCTGGCTGGCCGGTGAAATCCAGGCAGGCTCTTCCTCGAAGCGAGGAAGGCCATCCGCCGCGGCATCGGTGTATGCTGCCGCAATGTTAGCCGGTGATAGGGTATCGGCGCCGCCAGGGTCTGGCGCAGTCGGGCGAACCCGGGCCGGTGTGGCTGTCTCCGGCAACCTGGCTTCAGACGGTGTGCCGCCGGACAGCGATTCACGGTCTGGCAGGGCGCGGCGCCCTTCCAGACCCAGACGGCGCAGACGCTCCAGCCGCGCCTCGCGCTTGCGAATCGCCAGGATGCGTTCCAGTTCCTCGATTGAGAGTTCGTCCACAGGGCGCTTGTCACGCATCGTCAGCCGATCCTTTGGACTCTCTTGGCAGCGACGGCAAACACTTCCCGCTGGAAGAACCAGCGGAACGGCGGGATGTGAAACAGCAAGCGGCGCAGCTGGCCCACTGGATCGCGCCCCCATCGCTGGGGTGGGCTATCCAGCCAGACATGAGCATCGAAGTTTGCCTGTTGCAGGACCCGCCGCAGGCTGAACAAACTCTGCTCGTTGACATGTACGTGGGCGTTAACGCCCACCAGGAATTCCCGTGGGTTGGCCGGGTAACGGCTGCCCTGACCCATCAGTGTGCGCACCACGCGGACGACCGGGTAGGCGTAACGATCATACCAGGCGTTAGGCGCGGTATGCACGATGAATCGCCCATCGGCTTTGAGCACGCGATGCACTTCCCGAAGGGCTTCCTGTAGTTCCCAGGGGTACAGATGCTCGACCACATCAAACATCAGCACGCGGTCAAAGGTAGCGTCTGGGAAGGGCAGGTGGCGGGCATTGGCCTGGCTGACGCCGATCCTGCCGCTGGTGCTGGCGCTGCGGCGGATCACACTGGCGCTCATATCCACGGCGACCGGTGCGTAGTCGATGCCGTAGGCGTGTGCGCCGAGTTCGGCGCAGTGGCGCAGGATTTCGCCGCGTCCGCAGCCGACATCTAACACCAGCATGCCGGGGCGGATTGCCGCCAGCTCAAAAGCCGCCTTCAAGCGCCGCGAGAGCTGCTCACCTTCGCTCCGGTTAAACTCGTCGTAGCCTTCGCAGGCCGTGCGGAAATACTCCTCGGTGTATAGCTCAGGCGCTACAGTAGGGCGATTATGTTCGGGCAACCGTGGTTCTCCCGCAGGACGTGTTCAAGCCGGTGTTCAACGGGCGATTATACAGAGGAGGAGGGGGGCTGTCCAACATCGATATCAGTGATTTCCGGCAGTGGGGCGACGCCTGAAAGCAGAGGCCGGGGGTAGACAGGCGGCACGGGTGGGCGCTGCCGCCGCAGGTCAAGTCTGGCTGCTAGGCGGTGCTTGCTCTCCACTGCCCGGCGCCCGCTTGCCTGAGGTCTTTGCTTGCAGCGGAACCCTGACCGTACCGCGATCTTGTTCGCGGGCGGCTACTGGTATAATGGGGGCAGCGGGGAATGCGCAACATGGATATGGATTACACAGCGCTGCGCGAGCGGATGGTAGCAGAACAACTGGAAGCGCGGGATATCGTCGATTCCCGCGTTCTGGAAGCCATGCGCAAGGTGCCGCGCCACCTGTTTGTGCCGCCGGAACTACAACACCTGGCGTACCACGATGGCCCCCTGCCGATCGGCCATGACCAGACCATCTCCCAGCCGTATATCGTGGCCCTGATGACGCAGAGCCTGCAACTCAAAGGAGATGAGACGGTCCTGGAGGTAGGCACGGGTTCGGGTTACCAGACCGCCGTGCTCTGCGAGCTATGCAAGCAGGTCTACAGCCTGGAACGCGATCGCTTTCTGGCCAGCCGCGCCGCTACCCGGCTGACCGACCTCGGGTACACCAACGTGGAGGTCTATGTCGGCGATGGCAGCCAGGGGCTGGCGGACATGGCCCCGTTTGACGCTATCCTTGTGTCGGCGGCGGCGCCATCCATACCTGGCCCGTTGCGCACGCAGCTCGCTGAGGGTGGCCGGCTGGTGCTGCCGGTGGGCGATCGCACCAGCCAGATGCTGGTGCGCGTCCGGCGGGAAGGCGAATCGTGGCGTATTGAGGACCTGGCCCCGGTGATGTTTGTGCTGCTCTATGGCCGCTATGGTTTCCGTAAGGAACGCTAGCGCCGGGCGGAATGGCCTGAGACCACTGGCTGGCCAGAACCGGGTGGCGGCGCGAATCCGGTTCCTGCCTCTGGTCCCTTCCTTCACCTGCCGCTTTGCTCACAGAATCCCCTGCTGACTTCTCCTGTGCCCCGGCGTGGCCCGGCGCTTAACCGGCGGCACGCGGCTTCAGCGGGGAGCCGGAATCGGTCAGGTGTTCGCCGCCGTCGACGTTCAGCACCACCCCGTTGAGGAAGTCCTCCCGCGCCAGGTAGACTACCGCCCGCCCGACATCTTCCGGTGTGCCGTTGCGCTGAAGGGGCACCCGCGCGGCTACCTGCGCCCAGCTTTCATCGGTGCGGCCTGGCTCTTTGAGCACGGGGCCAGGGGCGATGGCATTGGTGCGGATGGCGGGGGCCAGCCGGCGGGCCAGCAGCCGGGTCAGCATCAGCACGCCGGCTTTGCTGACGCTATGATGGGGGAAGTCCGGCCAGGGCTGGAGAGCGCTGTTATCGATGATGTTGATGATCACACCGCCGGGCGGGTCCTGAGCCAGCATCAGGCGCGCCGCCTGCTGACTGCATAGGAATGGGCCGGTCAGATTGACGGCCAGGACGCGCTGCCATTCCTCATAGCTCAGCTCCAGGAAATCCGTTTTCTTGAACATACCCGCGCTGTTAACGAGGATGTCCAGCCGCCCGAACGCTTCCCGAATAGCGTCAAACAGAGCGCTCACCTGCGCTGGGTCAGCCTGATCGGCACGAAAGCTGATCGCCTGCACACCCAGGCTCTTGATCTCGCGGACGGTCTCCCGCGCTTCAGCTTCGGCGCCGCTGTAATGCACCACCAGATGCACACCCTCAGCGGCCAGAGCCATGGCGATCGCTTTGCCCACGCGGTGGGCCGAACCGGTAACCAGGGCGACCCTATCCTGCAGCGACTGTTGCATAGCTTCCTACCTCCGGGTAATCGTATACGCTGACCGAGATCATCATACCTGTGATGCGGCGGGGCGGGAAATTTGCGTCTGCCCGACGCGGCGAACGGCAGCAGGCGGGAGACCGCCCCGGCCATGGCAGACCGGGGCGGCTACCTACTCAGGATTCGGATGCCGGAGTTGCCGCAGGGGCGTCCAGCGTGACGGTTACCTCTACCAGATCCAGATCGCGCAGCAAACGGATGGACATTTCCGCCCCTAACGCTTTGCCGCTCAGGACACGATGCAGATCGTCCAGACCTTCGATGACCTGGCCATCAGCCTCGATCAGGATGTCGCCGGCCCGGATCCCGGCTTTAGCAGCCGGGTAGCCGGGGCGCACTTCGTGGATGTATACACCGTGAGTTTGCCCCAGCTGGTGATGCCGGATCAGCCCGCCGTATAGCCGCTGGCGTTCTCCGGCGATGCCCAGTAGCGGCCGCCGGATCTCGCCGAAGCGAATCAGATCGTCCACCAGCGGGCGGGCGCTGACGCTGCTGATCGCCAGGTTGATGCCCTGCGCTTCCACCAGGCTGGCGGTGTTGATGCCGACCACCTGCCCGGCGCTGTTGACCAGCGGCCCGCCGCTCATGCCGGGGTTGAAGATTGTATCGGTCTGGATCAGGTCATCCAGCAGCCTGCCGGAAGGGCCGCGTAACTGCCGCCCCAAGGCGCTCACGATGCCGCTGGTGGCCACCACACAGTCGCCATCCGGATTGCCGAGGGCCAGCACCATGCTGCCCACCTGCAGGGCGGTCGAATCGCCCCACCGCGCAGCCGCAAGGTTCTCACCTCTGACGCGGATCACCGCCAGATCAACGTCAGCGTCGGCGCCGATGACTTCGCCGCGTGTTGACGTCCCATCGTGGTGGTGGACGATCACCTGACGGGCGTCGCGGACGACATGGAAGTTCGTCACTGCCAGCCCATCCTCCGCGCTGATCACGAACCCGGAACCGAAAGCCGTCCGGGCACGACCTGGCGGCCAGTCACGCCCGCGCCCACCCCGCGTCGCTTCCACGCGCAGGACGGCCGGCGCTACTGCCGCCACCACCGCCTGGATCGCCCGGCTATGGGCGTCCAGCACTGCCTGGGCCGATTCAAGATCGGTCATGGTAATGTACTCCTTGAACCTCTACGGTCGATTCCCGCGGCTGCAACGCACTCCCTGCCCAGGCTGCTCCTGCGGCAGGAGTCTCTTCAGCCCGCGGTAAACCCACTATAGACCGGAAGGCTATTAGCAGACAATAAGGCTCCGTTTTTCTGTCAGATTTCTAATCAGCGGTTGGATTGCGCCGGGGCAGGGCGGGCTGTGCTAGAATAGCGGGCGCGTATCGATCCAGGAGTCGGGGTTATGCAGCACAGGATCATGGAGGCAGCCGCGATCATTGGTCGCAGCCAGCGACTGGTCGTCCTGACAGGGGCGGGCATCAGCAAGGAAAGCGGCGTGCCGACCTTCCGGGATAAGGACGATGGCCTGTGGCACAGGTACGATCCAGCTGAACTGGCGACGCCGGAAGCGTTCCAGCGCGATCCCAGGCTGGTGTGGGAGTGGTACGCCTACCGGCGCGAGATAGTGCGGAAGGCGGCGCCGAATCCAGGACATTATGCCCTGGCTGAACTGGAGGACCTGTTGCCGCATGTGGTGCTAATCACCCAGAATGTGGACGATCTGCACCAGCGGGCAGGCAGCAGCGATGTCATCCCTCTGCACGGTGCAATCATGGGCAGCCGGTGTACTGCCAGTTGCCGGGGAGTGCCGACGGCTTTCAGCGGTGATGCGCCGGTCGAGGATGGCCTGCCGCGTTGTCCTTACTGTGGCGCGCTGGCGCGGCCTGATGTCGTCTGGTTTGGCGAAAATCTGCCCGCCGAGGCGCTGTTGCGGGCGATGATCGTGACGCAGGAGGCAGATGTCATGCTGGTTGTGGGGACATCCGGCGTGGTGCAGCCGGTCGCCGCGTTGCCCTCGCTGGCCTTCCGCGCCGGGGCAACCCTGATCGAGATCAACCCTGCGGCCAGCGCGATCACCTCGCTGGCCGCGCTGTGGCTTGATGGCCCTGCCGGGGAGATTCTCCCGCAGCTGGTGGCGATCATCCGGGCCAGGCGAGGGGGACAGGGGCAATGATCAGGCGCGGGATCGTCTGGCTGGCGGCGGCGGTGCTGATGGCTGTGGGTGGGCTGGCGCTGGCCCAGCCGGATAGCGGCCTGACTGAAGTCTATGTCATGCGCATGCCTCCCGGCGCACCCGCCGGTATGGCCCGGTTGTTTTTTGTTGATGCCCTGACTGCCCAGACTGTCACCGTGGATGTCAGCGGCGATCGCTTTGCGATCGTCGGCGGGTATGTACTGTACGAAGACCCGGTCACCAGGACGATCTACCGCGCCTGGCCGGATGGCCGTATCGAATCGCACCCTTTCATTCAACCGGCCCCGGAGACGCGCCGGATTGACTGGGTCGTTTCGGCGGATCGCCAGTGGATCGCCTGGACGCTGGCCAACCAAACGGACGGTGGGCTGCAGACGATCACCACACTGGCCCGCGCTGATGGCACCCAGCCGCGGGTTATCCTGACCGATGGGCCGGATACCTTTATGCGGGTAGCACCGGTGGCGCTGGTCGCCGACCGGCTTTTCTTCTTTGACCGCCAGCCGCAGAGCGTGGGCGATTTTTTCTTCTACCGCCAGTATGCGGCTCTGCACCGGCTGAATCTAGCTGATCCCGGCGCGGGGCCGGAACTCTTGCCCTTTGAGCCGAATTGCTTTTGCGGTGGGGCGGTTTCCGCCAATGGTCAGTATTTTGCCCGCCTGGAACAGGTCAGTTCCGCCGGGGGGTATGATGTACGGGTATGGGACCTGGCGGCGGGGGTTGATGTGTTTACCCGGTCGCTCAATGTCAACTATCAGGCGGCAGGGGCGGTGCTGGTGGCGGACGATGGCCGCCGGGCGGTCTATAGCCTGGCCAGCAACCTGAGCATCGATAGCGCAACCAGCGGGCGGGAGCGGTTTATGCTGGCGCTGGTCGATACAGTGCGGGGTGAACAGCGCCAGTTGATCTACAATCCACTGCTGGTGCCGTTGCTGCCCCTGGCCTGGACTGAAGATGGCAGCGGTGTGCTGCTGACCAACCCCCGCCAGGACGGCACCTGGAAGATCGCGTTGGATACGGGCGAGGTGCGCCAGGTAGCGGCGGCGACGTGGCTGGGCAGGATCAGCGACGAAACGACACTTTGATGTGGTGATACGCTTGTGCCGGTGGACACCAGGGGGATTGCCAGATGGCTGAAGGGTTCCGGTATGCGGTGGTCGGGGCCGGGCGGCAGGGCACAGCCGCCGCCTATGATATGGTCATGCGCGGTGGAGCAAAGAGCGTCCTGCTGGCTGACGTGGATGCGGGGACAGCCCGCCGGGCCGCGGAGCGGATCAACCGCCTGACCGGGCGCGATGTTGCCCGCGCGGCGCAGATCGACGTGCGGGATTACGATGCGCTAGTCGAACTGCTGACGCCGGTTGACGTGTATCTGTGCGCGGTCCCGTACCGTTTCATTCTCGGATGCACCCAGGCGGCGATTCAGGCCCGAACGAGCATGGTCGACCTGGGCGGCCATACCGAGACGGTGCTCAGGCAGCTGGCGCTCGACGCCGAGGCCCGTTCAGCCGGGGTGAGCATCGTGCCGGATTGCGGGATGGGGCCGGGCCTGAACAACACGCTGGGCCTCTACACCGTGGAGCAACTGGAAGCGCGGGGCGCGGTTCCCCGCGAGGTGCGCATCTGGGATGGCGGCCTGCCGGTAAACCCGCCGCCGCCCTGGGGCTACCAGGCGTCCTTTCACATCAACGGCCTGACCAACGAATACAGCGGGCAGGCCGTCTTCCTGCGCGATGGCAAGATCACGCTGGTGGACACCTTCACCGAGCTGGAAATGCTGGAATTCGACGGCCTTGGCCAGCTGGAAGCGTTTGTGGCCTCCGGCGGTACGTCGACCGTACCCTATACTTACGAGGGCCGGCTGCAGGTCTACGAGAACAAAATCTGCCGCTATCCAGGCCATTATGCCCAGTTCAAAGCCTTCAAGGACCTTGGCCTGTTCAGTGAGGAGCCGATCGAGGTCGGGCCTGACCGGATGCGCGTGATCCCCCGCGAGTTCTATCATACCCTGCTGGCGCCCCAGATCGAGGTTGAACAGGTGATCGATATCTGCGTCATGCGGGCGCGGGGCACCGGCGCGCTGGATGGACGCGACATCTCGCTGGTCGTCGATCTCGTTGACGGCTACGACCCGGCGACCGGCTTCAACGGCATGGAACGGCTGACCGGCTGGCATGCAGCGATCATGGCCGAGTTCATCGCCCGTGGCGAAGTGCAGCCCGGCGTCTGGCCGATGGAGAAGGCGGTGACCTCGACGCGCTTCATGGAGAAAATCCGCGAGCGCGGCTTCAGGGTCACCGAGCGCTGGGAGCCATGAGCAGCCCGGTGGCGCTTCCCGCCCCAGGCTGGCTCATTCAGGCCATGCGGTTGATACATGTGCCGCTCGTGCCAACGCTGACGGGCTACCCCTGGAAGGGTGGCCGGGAAAGATACTTGAACCCGCTATCCGGGAAGACGGTCACAATCGTGGCTGCCTTTTCCTGGGCTGCCAGGCTTTCCGCCACCCGTAGCGCACCAACCATCGCCGCCCCACTGCTCACGCCGACGAGCAGCCCTTCCTCCCGCGCCAGGCGCAATACCATCGCGTGGGCGTCCTCAGTGCGGATGGGCAGGTTGCGGTCGGCCAGGCTGGCGTCATAGATGCCCGGCTTGATGGCCGAAGGCATATGCTTCATACCCTCCAGGCCGTGGAAGGGGGCATCCGGCTGGAGCGAGATCGCCATGAGGCGCGGGTTCAGCTCCTTCAGGCGGCGGGTTACCCCGGTGAAGGTGCCGCTCGTGCCCATCACGGCCACGAAGTGCGTGATCTGCCCGCCGGTTTGCTCCCAGATTTCAGGGCCGGTGCCGTGATAGTGGGCCAGCCAGTTGGCCGGGTTATCGTATTGCGCCGCATAGAAGTAGCGTTCCGGCTGGCGCGCCAGTAAAGCTTTGGCGGCCAGCATCGCGCCATCCGTCCCTTCTTCAGCGGGTGTGAGAACAACCTCCGCGCCATAAGCGCGCAGAATCTGGATGCGCTCCGGGCTGGCGTTTTCCGGCATGAAGAGCTTGACCGGGTAGCCGCGCGCTGCGCCGAACATAGCCAGGGCGATGCCGGTGTTGCCGCTGGTGCTTTCCAGGATGATCTTGCCGGGGTAGAGCTGCCCGTCGGCTTCAGCCTGGAGGATGATGTTGAGCGCGGCGCGGTCTTTAATACTGCCGCCAGGGTTGTACCATTCCGCTTTGGCGTAGATGGCGATCGTTTCTGGCAGGTGACGGGTGATTCGCTGGAAGCCAATCAGGGGCGTGTTCCCGACCAGTTGCTCCAGTGAACGGGCTTCCGGGCGGACGGTGATGCGTGGGTCATATACTTGAACGGTCATGATCATCCCTGTGATGAAAACAAAAGTCCAACGGACAAAACAAAAGAGCGGTCGCGTTCCCAGTACACGCCGGATTGCTGGCGATGGGCGCAACTCCACCGCCGCGGGGACGCTGCCACTCTCTCAGCCGTTGGCCTCAGTTTTCACCTGCGGGATGACCTGGTCTGAAGAGGTGGCTAGCGGCCCCGCCTCAGACACAAGCAGGTCAATTGTGCATACATGGCAATTTCTCCAATGAACATCTGCAAAAACTATACTGTCTTTGTCGCCAAAAGTCAATGAGCAGGGCTAGAAAAACAGTCGCAGGCACTGGCAGGTCATATAGAAAACACGTTAGAAATCGGCGGCGGGTGTGACGATCTTTCCCTGTCCTGCATCGAACAACCCCAGGAAGTAGTGTCGATATCCCGGATGGAGTGAGAAACTATGGTCAGCTTCAATCTACCGCTGGGCGGCAAAGATGCCAGCGACCAGAACAGAGACTACGATGTGATCATCATCGGCGGCGGCCCGGCGGGGGCCTCTGCCGCAATCTATACTGCCCGCGCCAAATACCGCACCCTGGTGATCGATAAAGGGCTTACCGCGGGCGCGCTGGGTCTGACCCACAAGATCGCCAACTATCCTGGTGTGGCGGGCGAGGTGAGCGGTGCCCAGTTGCTACAGACCATGCGCGATCAGGCGCGCGCCTTTGGCGCGGAGTTCGTGCAGGATAAGGTGCTGTCGGTTGATCTGCGCAGCGATCCCAAGGTGATCTTTGCCGGGGAGGGCACGTACACTGCCCGCGCTGTGGTGCTGGCAACCGGTTCGATGGGCCGGGCCAAAGGCGTCAAAGGTGAGGAGGAATTCCTGGGCCGGGGTGTGAGCTACTGCGCCACCTGTGACGCGGCTTTCTTCCAGGGCAAGGATGTGGTCGTGGCCGGGAACAATGACGAAGCCGTGGAAGAAGCGCTACATCTGGCCAAGTTCGCCCGCCGGGTTATCTTGCTGGTGCAGACGCCCGACCTCAAGGTGAGTGAGGAACTGCTCCGCGAGGTTGAGGCGACGCCGGCTATCGAGGTGCGTTACGCTACCCGCCTGCGCGAGATCATGGGCGATCGGGTGGTACACAGTGTGCGTATCGCACCGCGTGAAGGCGGGGAGGAAATCCTGCCGGTGGCGGGGGCATTCGTTTACCTGCAGGGCAGCAAGCCGATTACGGATTATCTCCAGGGCGAGCTGCAAAGCACCGAGACGGGCTGCCTGGTTGTCGATCAGCACTATCAGACCAGCGTGCCGGGTGTGTTTGCGGTGGGCGATCTGCTGTGCAATCACATCAAACAGGCGGTGGTCGCTGCGGCTGACGGCGTGATCGCTGCGATGGCAATTGACCGCCTGCTCAGTGGGCGGGGCGCGTTGCGCCCGGACTGGTCATAGCGCCTGGCGTGTACGGGCGCAGGCTGCCCGACCAGGGCGGTCTGCGCCTATAGACGGCCAATACGCGGCTGGGTGCGTTCCTCTTTGAAAGGATCGCCGTTGTTGTGGTAGCCAGCCCGTTCCCAGAAGCCTGGTTTATCTTCCGCGCTGAATTCCAGCCCGCGCAGCCACTTGGCGCTTTTCCAGAAATAGCGCCTGGGGACGACCAGCCGTAATGGACAGCCATGCTCCGGCGTCAGCGGCTGGCCGTCGTATTTCCAGGCCAGTAGGACGTCATCATCCAGCATGATCTCCAGCGGCAGGTTGGCGGTAAAGCCATACTCGGCGTGGGCGATGACGTACCGCGCGGTGGGTTTGAGGGTGAATAGTTGCAGAAAATCGCGGAAGCGCGGCCCCTCCCAGGTGGTATCGAACTTGCTCCAACCGGTCACACAGTGGATGTCAGCAGTGATGGTGACTGTCGGGAGCTGGATGAATTCCGCCCAGGTCCACTGTGTTTCCGCTTCGACTTCGCCAAAGACGCGCAGCGTCCAGGTGGCCGGGTCAAACGGCGGAATCGGGCCATAGTGTAGCACGGGGAACTTGCGGGTCAGCGCCTGGCCGGGCGGCAGGCGGCCGGCATCTTTCATGATCTGCTCGTCTTCGCGTCGGCTCATGGCATCGGTGGGCATGGCGAGTCCCTCACTGGCTGGGTCCGAATGTGGTGGCGAGTATACAATAGGCCCTCTCAGGCTGCCAGAGTCGAGGGATTCATGACTGTGGCGCACCGCCTGGCTGCAGCTACAATCGGCGGCGCCGGTTGTAACGCAGGATATCGGGCGGCTGCGCGGCGTGGGGCATAACCGCATCTGCGGGAGCGCTGCAACCGGCTTGCTGGGGTATGAGGTCAGCGCCGCCAGACCGGCTGCTGTTAGAAAACGGCGATGATGAAGATGATCACGATGAGCACACAGGCGCCGGTCTCGGTCAGCAGGGTCAGCAGATAGGCTTTGAGGGCAATCTGGCTGGAATGAATCGCTTTGCTGGCTTCGCCCAGGCGTAACAATTCGATCACCAGCGTGCCGCCGACTACCCCGGCCAGCGTCCCCAGCACGGGGACGGGGATGAGGAGGGTGCCCGCCAGTCCGCCGATCAGCCCGCCCAGGATGGCGGCCCGGCTTCCACCCTGGGCCTTCATCCCGGCGGCCTGCATCCACCAGCCAGCGGTTGAGCCGAGGATCATCAGAAGGGTCATCAGTACTGCGGCAAGAGGAGACACCTGCTCAAAGCGGGTCAGGGTGGCATAGAACATGCCGATTGCCCAGACTAGGGCCGGGCCGGGGATGACCGGCAGCAGCGATGCTGCCGTCGCCAGCAGCATCAGGATCAGGATGACGATCGGGAAGAGAGCGTCAGTCATGCTTCAACCTGTCGGTGACAACAGCCGTACCACAAGAGTCTACGCTGGCTGCGCCGCAAAGTTGTGTGCCGGGGTGAAGGCGCCAGGGCAGGCCAGGTGGCGTACACTGGATAGGTCGGGATGAGCAGGCGATCGCGCTCGCTTGACAGGCGGGCCAAGCGGGTGTAAGCAGGGAGTACAGGGCACAGTGGCAAATAGGTATGGCCTGCCACCATAGACGGTTGAGACAAACCATGTGGATTCTGCGTCTGAGTGAACAACAGGGTCAGGAACTTGCCTCTGTGTTGATCGATTTCTTCACCTATGAGGTGCTGGAGACGGTGATCGAGCAACTGGAGGATAACCTGTTTCCAGATGTCCGGCTGGAACTGTGCGGCGCTGGCTCGATGGAGGTTGGTGCAACACGCAGCCAGCGGGTCACAGTCTCCTACCTGCCGGACAATATGCGCGAGCCGCCGCTATACCTCATCGATCCCGCCATCCCGGCCAACCCGGCGGTGACCGTGCCGATCAGTGTACATCCTGAACCGCTGGAGATCGCGCTATACAAGACCGTGACCAGAGACGTGGCGCTCCGGGCGTTGCTGGACTTCTTCTTTACTGGCGAGATCCCCCGCGATCTGCTGTGGAAGAGCTACTGGGAGGATAGAGAATCGCCGGATGCCGGTGACGAAACCGGCGCTAACCCGGATTTGCCGGGCAGCACTTAGGCTATCCCCGTCAGATCGCACAAGCAGGGCGCCCCGGTGAGCAGCCGGGGCGTTCTTGTGCGATCAGGATGGTAAGCCCGCCGGTTTGCCTAATGTTCGCCAAGGTAGGCCCGGCGCACCATTTCGTTTTGCTGGAGGGCTTTGGCTGAATCCGATAGCATGATCTGGCCGGTCTGCAGAACATATCCCCGACTGGCGATCGCCAGCGCCATGTGCGCGTTCTGTTCCACCAGCAAGATGGTCGTGCGCTGCTCGCGGTTCAGGTGGGTGATGATGTTGAAGATCTCCCGTACAAGCAGCGGGGCCAGCCCCATGCTTGGTTCGTCCAGCAACAGAATACGCGGATGCCCCATCAGGGCGCGGCCAATAGCCAGCATTTGCTGTTCGCCGCCGGAGAGCGTACCGCCGAGTTGTTTTTCCCGTTCCTTGAGCCGTGGAAACGTGTGAAAGACGAACTCCATATCTCTGGCGACGCCAGAGGCATCCGTTCGGGCATAGGCGCCCATTTCCAGGTTCTCGCGGACGGTCAGGCGGGTGAAGATTTTGCGGCCCTCAGGGGCCTGGCCAACGCCCATAGCGACGATCTCATGGGAGCGTTTGCGGGTGATGTCCGTCCCGTCCAGTGTGATTGCGCCGCGCGCAGCAGGGGTGATGCCGCAAATGGTGTTGAGGGTGGTGGTCTTGCCTGCGCCGTTGCCGCCGATCAGGGTGACGATCTCGCCTTCCTCAACGGCCAGCGAAATGCCTTTGAGGGCGTGAATCTTGCCGTAATAGGTGTGAACCTCATTGAGTTCCAGCAGCGTCATGGTGTTATCCTGTGTGTTCTGGCGGCGGGGACGGTTGCCCCATCCGTTGGCTCCAAACGCGCGTCTCAGACGGCAATCTCGTCGTCATCCATAGCTGTGCCCAGGTAGGCGGCAATCACGTGCGGGTCGGCTTGCACCTGAGCTGGCGTGCCTTCGCTGATCTTGCGGCCGTAATCCAGCACACTGACCTGATCGGAGATGCTCATCACCACATTCATGTCATGCTCAATCAGGAAGATGGTCAGGCCGCGTTCATCGCGCAGGCGACGGATAAAGATCATCAACTCCTCCGTTTCCTGCGGATTCATCCCTGCTGTTGGTTCGTCCAGCAGCAGAAGCTGCGGTTCACTGGCCAGCGCCCGACCGATCTCCAGACGACGTTGCAGGCCATAGGGCAGGTTGGCTGCCTGCACATCGCCCTGGCCAGCCAACCCCATGAAGTTGAGCAACTGGTGGGCTTGCGCCAGGGCCCGCTTCTCTTCATGGCGGGTGAGCGGGTCGTGCAGGATGGCGCCTACCGGGCCGGACTTCAGGTGCGGATGCATGCCGACCAGCAGATTTTCCAGTACGGTCAGCGCCCCGAACAGGCGGATGTTCTGGTAGGTGCGGGCAACGCCCGCTTTGACGATCTGATCAGGGCGCAGGCCGGTGATCGGCTTCCCCTGGAAGAGGATGGCGCCTTCCTCAGGGGTGTAGAAGCCAGTGACGCAATTAAAGAGCGTGGTCTTGCCCGCGCCATTCGGGCCGATCAGGCTGGCGATGGTTTCCCGCCTGATCTGCAAGTCTACCCGCGAGACGGCCGTCAGGCCGCCAAAGCGTTTGGTAACCCCGCGTGTTTCAAGAATGATTTCCTGGTTGGCGGCCATCGATCAGGCTCCTTCTTCCGCGGCGGCCCGCTGCGCTTCTTCTTCCAGGCGGGCCGGGGTTGGCGGGATGATGCCCTCCGGACGCAGCAGCATCATGATGACCAGCAGCGCGCCGAACATCAGCAGCCGGTAATCCTGAAATTCGCGCAGGGCTTCCGGCAGGCCAAAGATCACCAGCGCGCCGATCATCACGCCGGGGATGTTGCCCATGCCGCCGATGATGATCAGGCTCAGCACATTGATTGAAACCAGCAGCGTGAAGCTGTTGGGGAAGATGGACTTGATATAGGCCCCGAAGATCGCGCCGCCGATGCCGGAGAATGCCGCGCCAATCGAGAACGCCAGCAGCTTTGTCCGGACAAGGTTGACGCCCACCGCCTGCGCGACTGCTTCATCTTCCTTCATGGCACGCCAGGCCCGGCCCAGCCGCGAGTGCGCCAGACGATAGGAGACAAAAGCGGTAATCAGCACGCCTCCCAGGATGAGGTAATAAATCTCGTGCGGCTGGGAGAGCGCGATCGGCCTGGCGAACGCCTGTCCCAGCGATTTAAGGATCGGCAGGTCAGTGTTGACAAGAGTCTGGGCCAGGCCGGTGAGATCAATCACCGGCGAGGGGATGGCAATGATGCCCTGTGCGCCGCCGAAGTACGGCTTGCCCAGGTCAGACAGGGCGATCAGGCGGATGATCTCCCCGAAACCCAGAGTCACAATTGCCAGGTAGTCCCCGCGCAGGCGCAGCACCGGGATGCCCAGCAGCACACCGGCCAGCCCGCTGGCCAGGACAGCTATCGGCCAGGCGGTCCAGAAGGTCAGCGTATGACACCAGGCGGCCTGCTCCCTGGCATTGAAACTGCGAGCCGGCCACTGATCATCCCGGGGCCGGAAGGGTGGACTGGCGGCAAACCTGCCGTCGTTCAAGTAAGGCTGCAAGGCGGCCTGGCTTTCCACCACCGCCACGACTTCACCTGCCTGCAGGGCGTTGACGGCTTCATCGAGGGTGTCAAAGGTGACCAGGGTTGGGCGCGGCAACGCCGTCGCTGCATAAGCGGCTCGCGTGCCACTCACTACCCCTACCGGTTGGCCTTGCAGGAAGGTGAAGCCGGTATCCTGTACGGTGGCCTGCTGGGTGATGACAACATTATCGGCGGGCACCGGACAGGTAATGACGTTGGGCGTGGTCAGGATGCCGACGGTATAAGCCCCGATGGTGAAGAAGGCCACATAACCCAGGTCAAGCAACCCAGCAAAGCCGACAACGATGTTCAACCCCAGGCCCATCATTACATACAGGCCGATCAGATCGACCACGTTGTTGATGTAGCCGCTGAGCAGATGGGGGATAACCAGAGCGAACAGCAGGCCAACCAGGCCAATGGTGAGCCGGCTGGTGCGCTTCTCAGCGCGGTTGAGCGCTGCATACACGGACTCAGCCTGCCCGGCAGTTCGCTCTGCTAGCGCCTGGCTGGCGGCAATCACCAGGCTGATCAGCAGGGCGGCGGGGAGGGTGATCCGCCCGAAGCTGGAGAGGATGCCCAGCATCAGCAATGCCGCGACAATGGTTACGCCGACCCGGTGAATGCCGCGGGAGGTTGAACTCAGTGCCGCGCCTGCCGCTCCCAGAGTCGCGCCGACTACAGCGAACAGCGCCAGCGTCAGCGCCAGGCTGCGCCCTACAAAGAAGAACCCCAAGATCGCCGGGGATGGCGTCCCCAGGACGGGAGGTAACCTGCTCTCGTTGGCGCCCAGCGCGCTAAACGCCAGCGCCAGCCCCAGCCCAAGCACCGCGCCAATTCCGATGGGCAGCAGCAGACGGGCTTCCAGCCGGCGTTGATGCCGCCACACGGCACTAGCATACCCCGCTGCCACCAGCAGAGTGATCCACAGGGCGTCCACCAGGGCAAAGATGCGATTGATCTGATCCTGCAGCACGCCCAGCACCAGCACCAGCATAATCGTGGTGATCCCGATGCGCCGGACCCGCACTGGCAGGATCGGGACCAGGCTGCCCAGCGCGCCCAGCAGCGCTGCTGCCAGCGCCAGCAGGATATAGCCCGCCAACGCCGACTCCTGGGTAAAAGTCAGCTTTTGCAGCAACGCATCGGTTACATTGGGAAAGATGGTTTCCATACCGATGCCGGTGGCGGCTTGATTCAACTGGGTGGCTAGCAGCACCGCCGATACCAGGATGGCAACGGCAATGACAGCCGCCAGCGTACCGTTGGCCAGCAGATCACCCCACCGGCGGCTTCCTGTCCGGGAAGCTGCCAGGACACCCGCACCAAGGAAGAGGCCGTACAGGATGGTGTCGCCCAGGGTCAGGACGTCAGTAATGATGTAACGTCCGGCCAGCGCCGTTACCATCCCGATCATGGCCAGAAAAGTGGCGCCAATCCCAACATACAAGCCACTGCGGAGGGAGTTGCGTGATAGGGTCATGATTGCGTCTTATGCCTTCTTTTCGGTCAGGACTTCGCCGAGGATGCCGCTTGGCCGGAAGATCAGGACCAGCACCAGCATGCCAAACGCGATCACGTCTTTGAGCTGGGTGGGCAGGCCGAGCAATGAAGGCGCTACCGACTCGATGATCCCCAGGAAGAACCCACCCAGCGCCGCGCCAGGGATGTTGCCGATGCCGCCCAGCACAGCGGCAGTGAACGCCTTCAGGCCGGGCAAAAAGCCCATCATGAACGTCACCTGCCGGTTATAAAGGGCGAACAAGATACCCGCCGCGCCGGCCAGCGCCGCCCCCAGCACAAAGGTTGAGACGATCACGCTGTCGACATTGATACCCATCAGAGCGGCGGTAGATTTGTCCTCGGCCACAGCGCGCATGGCCTTGCCGGTTTTGGTACGCTGCACAAAGAACCACAGCCCCCACATTAGCAGGATAGCCGCCAGGAACACCAGCAGGTAGATAGGCCGGAAGAGCACTTCGACGCCGAAGATCTGCAGCGGGTAGCGTCCGCTGATGACATCCAGACCTTTGCAGACCTCAACGGCGTCGACAACTTCGCACTCCAGATGGAAGACGCCGGGCAACACATAAGCACTAACGTTAGGGTAGACCTTGGGGCTGGAGCCGAACAGGCCGGCGAACGCCCGCTGCAAAAAGATGCTGGCGCCGATGGCAGTGATCAGGGGGACCAGGCGCGGCGCCCGGCGCAGCGGGCGGTAGGCAATGCGCTCCAGGGTGATGGCTACCATGACAGATGTCAGAATGGAGACCACGAAGACGATAAACAGCGAGATGAAAGGGTGCGCTAGCAGAAAGCCTGTTTTATCCAAAGCATCTATGACAAAAAAGCCAATATAGGTACCGGCCATAAAAACTTCGCCATGCGCGAAGTTAATCATAAAGAGGATGCCGTACACCAGGGTATACCCCAGCGCAACCAGGGCGTAGATGCTGCCCTGCGCCAGCCCGAAGATCAACTGGCGGACGAACGTTTCCAGGGTGTATTGACCGGCCAGGATGGTGGCCAGCGCCTGGTAAACAATGGCGGCGATCATGATCAGCCCGACCACAGTCATCGGGCTGCGGACGATACTGAATAGTTCAGTGACACGAGCGCCAAATTCGGTTCTGGTTTGCACGCGAGTCTGTGATGCCATGTGCCACTCCCATCCGGGTTGCAAAGCCGTTGTGTTGTGGTTGTGCTGCAAAAAGAAGGGCAGAGGAGATCATACTCTCCTCTGCCCAAATTGCATAGCATGTTACTCCGTAGCCACGCCCTGGGAGACCCACTTACCATCGACGACCTTATAGACATCGATGACAGCGCCACCGCACTCTCCCATTTCGTCGCAGGAGAGGGTACCGGTGAGGCCGGGGAAGTCCTTGGTAGCGCGGATGGCCTGGGCGAGGGCGAGGCGGTCGATGACGAGGTTTCCATCGGCGTCGAGCTGGCCGACCTTTTCGATGGCGGCGAGGATGACGTTGACGGCGTCATAGGCCTGGCCATGGAAGGGGGCGATGGGGGCTTCGCCGTAGGTTTCCTCGTACTTGGCGCGGAAGGCGTCGAAGGCGGCGGAGCTGACGGGGATGGGGGCGGAGGCGAAGACGCCTTCAGCGGCCTGGCCAGCGAGGGCGATGAACTCAGGGGCGTAGATGCCGTCCGCGCCCATGAAGTAGACGTCCTCGAGGCCGACATCGGCGCGTTGTTCGGCGAGGCGGGCGCCTTCGGCGACGAAGCCAACGAAGTAGATCAGTTCGGGGTCGGCGGCGGCGATGTTTTCGAGGACAGCGCGGAAGTCTGTTTCGCCGACGTTGATGGCCTGAGCGGCGACGATCTCGCCACCGAGGGCGAGGAAAGCGTCGCCGGTGGCATTGACGAGGCCTTCGCCGTAGGGGGAGCCGTCATGGATGGTGGCGATACGGCGGACGCCGAGGGTGTTGTAGATGAAGTCTGCAGCGACGGGGCCCTGGATGGCGTCGGTGGAGACAGTACGGTTGAAGGCCAGGGAGCCGTCAGCCAGGGTGGGGGCGGTGCAGGAGGGGCTGACCATGGTCAGGCCAGCGGCCTCGTAGACGCTCTTGGCGGCGATGCAGGAGGAGGAGCACATGTGGCCGACGACGGCGACGATATCCTCGTTGGAGGAGAAGCGGTTGGCGACGGTCTGGCCGCCTTCGCCGGAGCACAGTTCATCCTGGGGGTCGAGGGTGACGGGGAACTCGACGCCGCCGACGGTGACGGTGGGCTTGTCGGCCAGGGCCAGCTGAGCGCCGCGCAGTTCGTCGACGCCAAGCGGCTCGATACCGTCACCAGATAGACCGGCGGCAAAGCCGAGCAGGACCGACTCGCCGGGGGCGACGACCACCAGCGGGCCGCCCGCTGCCGCTTCAGCCTCTTCCTCCGCCGGAGCTTCCTCTTCCGCTGGGGCTTCGCCAAGGGTCACGCCGGTCTGCAGTTCGCCGCTGGTCAGTTGCTCAGCGATGGTCGCCAGCTCTTCCTTGACCGCGTCCGGCACCACATCGGCAAAGTCATGGAAGTCCGCCAGTCCCACCGGGCCGTAGAAGTTGCCCGTCGGCGGGTTGCCTGCCACATACTGATTGACAATCTCCTCAATGCCGACCGGGATCAGCTTCATCGCGCTGGAGACCAGGCAGGCGTGTGCTTCCGGCAGCGTCTCCCACTGGTCGGTATCCACCCCGATGCAATACAGCGGCTTCTCCGCCGTCGTCCGGTTGGCTACCTCGGTCAGACCGCCGTTGCCGGTCTTCCCGCCCGCCGAGAAGATCACGTCCGCGCCCTGGTCAATCGCCTGGGCCGCTGTCGTCGCACCCCACTCCGGGTCGGTGAAGGCCACATCCAGCCCGCCCGGATGGAAGGTCGTGATCACGTTGATGTCCGGGTTGGTCGCCTTCGCCCCGGCTTCAAAGCCACGGGCGAACAGCACCACCGGTGGCACCAGGTCAGTGCCATACACCCCGGCGACCGTCCCGCTCTGGCTCAGCCGCGCCGCCAGCACACCCGCCAGGTACCCGGCCTGATCTTCGTGGA
>JABLXG010000035.1 GCA_013178165.1 Anaerolineae bacterium | reverse complement strand
CTTCTCTGCCATGGCTTAGGCCCTTTCTACCGTGACAAACGTCTGCGCGAGCGCCTGGCTGCCGCTGACCGGGTCAGTGTAGGTCACGTGCAGATCGCTGGAGCTGACGCCCCGGTCATAGGCAACCTTCAGGCCGCGGCTACGGTGGCCAAAGCCCGGCGCCAGGTACACGCAGTCGGGCCGGATGCCCTCCGTCAGCCACACGCGCACTTCCACCTGGCCCACATCGCTGGTGACGCGCACCAGGTCGCCGTCAGCGATCCCGCGCTCGGCTGCCGCCGCGGGGTGCAGCCACAGGTCCTGAGTGTGGTAATCGACCTGAGTCAGGTAAGCGTTGTTCTGCGTGGCGAACTGGGTATGCTGGCCGACCTTGCCGGTCAGCAGGTAAAAGCGCCCGGCGGGCGGCTCCGGCGGCGCTTCCCAGACCGGCACGGCGGGGAACCCGGCATTACGCAACGTCTCCGAGGCCAGTTCCACTTTGCCGCTGGGCGTGTTCCAGCGGCGCTCGCCGCTCTCTTCCGGCAGCTCTACCTCGAAGTAGCCAACCTGTTTAAACTGTTCCAGAGAGATATTAAACGGCGCGATCTGCTGGCGGATGTAGTCTTCCTCATCCACATACTGGAAGTAATCCCCCAGCCCCAGCCGCTTCCCCAGTTCGCGGTAGATCCACAGCGCGGAACGGGCCTCGCCCAGCGGCTCCACGACTGGCTGGCGGAGGTAAACGCGGTTGCCCACCGGATGCACCGGATCGTACCGCTCCAGATATGTAGCTTCCGGCAGGATGACATCCGCGTACCAGGACGAGTCGTTGAGGATGATGTCGATGGAAACGATGAACTCCAGCTTCTTGAAAGCCTCGATCGTCCTGGCACGGTCAGGGATGCTCATGATCGGGTTCTGGCGGGAGAAGAACCACCCGCGCGCCTGGTACGGCTCCCCGCTGAGCACGGCGTCGCGGATTTCCTGGAACACGCCCAGCTTGAGCGGCACCAGCGGGTACTTCCACGGCACGCCATCCAGCCGCAGGGCGGTAACGCGCGGGTAGGGTGGCTGCGGCGGGACGCCGACCGTCACCGCAGACTCATCAGCGAAGATGCAATCGCCCTGCTCCGGGCAGATGCCGATCAGGGCGTTGAGCACGGCGATAGCTCGCTCCGTCTGGAAGCTGTTGATGAAGTTACTGGTGCGCCAACCAGGGTGAACGAAGGCGTAAGGTTTAGCCGCCGCAAATTCGTGGGCGATACGGTAGATCGTCGCTTCCGGAATCTCGCAGATGGCAGCAGCCCAGCGCGGCGTATATTGTACTGTCTCCGCCGCCAGTTCCTCAAAGCCAACGGTGTACCGCTCGACAAACCAGCTGTCGTACAGCCCTTCGCTGATGATCACGTTGATCAGCGCCAGCAGGAAGGCCAGATCGGTGCCCGGCTTGATCGGCAGCCATTCGCTGGCGTGAGCCGCAGTCTTGGTGAAGCGCGGGTCCAGGGCAACCACGTGCGCGCCCGCTGCAATGCGCTCCATGAGCTGCCTGCTCTCGCTGGTGCTGATACCCTCGAACAGGTTACGGCCCACCAGGATGATGTAATTCATGCCATCGTAGCGGCGGGCTGGCTCCTGGATGCCCAGCGTCAACAGGTGGGCGGTGATCATGGCATTGAAGCACAGGCTGCGCTGTGTGCCATAGTTGGGGCTGCCATAGGCGTTGAGTAGATTCTCAAACAGCGGCTGGCTCAGGTTGTGTGTGCTGGAGAAGATCATCGCCTCCGGGCCGTAGGTGTCGCGGATATGCAACATCTGCTCGGCGGTGAAGTCCAGCGCCTCGTCCCAGGTGGCCCGGCGGAAGCGCCCACTGCCCCGTTCCCCGACACGCATCAGGGGGTAAAGCACGCGATCGGGATCGTAGGTCATCATCAGGCCGCTTTGCCCGCGCGCGCACAGGTTGCCCAGCGAATGCGGGTGATCAGGGTTGCCATCCAGCTTTTCGATGACGCCGTTGCGCACCTTGGCGATCACGCCGCAGCGCCAGACGCACATCTCGCACAGGGTCGGCACCTGATAATCAGCCGTTGGCCCCGGCAGAAAGTGCGTCGTACCAACCCCCTGAGCGTGGGCTGTACCCAGGTCAAAGACGCCGGCCTTGGCCATCGCTGCGCCTGTCCCGGCCAGCGTCGCCCCTTTGATGAACTGCCGCCGGGTCAGCGGCAGGTGTCGCCTTTTGCGTTCTTGATCGGTCATGCGATCCTCTCCCCTAGTCGCCCGTGCCCTGGGTCTGCGCCTCAGCAGCGTCGATCAGGCCGGCCTCAAGCCGTTCCCGCTCGACCGCCGCTTCCAGCACGTCCCGCCGCCGCGCCCGGGTCTTGCCCAGCACGTACAGCAAGAGCAGGATAGCCTCGGCGAACACGAAGGTGAGCAGCAGCGGATCCACGCCGAGCAGGTCCGGCAGCTTGGCATAGGCCAGTTCCGGTCGCCCGGCCGTCAGGAGCCACTGAATCAGATCAGTACGGTAAATCAGGCCGAAGATCAGGCCGCCAGTGAGGAAACCGAGCAAACCCGGAATAAGGTAATCCAATTGGCCGCGAGCACCGCCCGCGATGCAGGTGCCCGGTCAGAACCCGGAGAGGGACATCCCCACGCCAAAGATAGCGCCACCGATCAGGTTCCCGGCCAGTACCGTCGCCGAGACAGCGGTCAGATCCGCCAGCCCGAAGTACTTGAGGGTATAGATGCCGACCATTCCGACTGCCATGCCCATCATCATAAAGCGCAGCACGGTCAGATCGGTGAAGCGGAAGACGTTGGCGATCTTGTAGTAGCGGTTCAGGCCGCCTTTATCCAGCACCCAGCCAAAGACAAAGCCGAGCGCCAAAGCAAGCAGAATATCGCCGACAGACATAGTTTATGCGCCCCCTGTCTAATACCGTTCCCGGTAAACGAGCAGCTGTACAAGCGCCCCGCTAATGAAGATGCCGGGGATGAACAGAAACGCCGCCGGGCTGAGCTGGACGCCACCCGCCAGGGCCAGGCCACTGGTGCAACCGCCAGCAATCCCCGCCCCGATCTGCAGGAAGATGCCGCCGACAAAGGCCACGATCCAGCGCTTGCGTACCGACGGTCCGAAAACATCTTTCCACTGCTCAAGGGGCACCAGCGTCCATTTGAACTTCCCGGCGATCAGCACCGAAGCCAGCGCCCCCAGGAAGATGCCGACCAGCATCCAGAACTGCCAGCCCAGCCCCTCGGTCAGCGGTGGGAAGGTCACCACAAAGAACTGGTTGGCCGGGTCCGAAGCCGTTAGCGGCTTACCAACGATCGCCGCCGCATTGAAGAACGTACCGGATGCACCGGGAGCGCGGTGTGCGAACCACAGGGCAAAGACGTACACCAGTCCCAGCCCTACCCCGGCTACTTCCGGCGACCACAGATCCTTGCGCAATTGCTTCAGCAGCCACTTCATGCCTCAGACTCTCCCCCTAGCTGCTCAACAACGGCCAGCAGCAGCATACGATCCTGGCGCGACAGACCGGACAGGCTGTTGATCAGGGCCGGGTCCAGACGGCTGAGCGCCCGCAGGATTGCTCCACCGTGCCGTGAGTCGGCCAGCAGCGTCTCCAGTGCCCGACGGGTCGGCGCGTCAAGCCGATCCAGATCAACCACCCCGGCGGTCGGAGCAACAGGTGCCGGCGGTGAGGCGACCGGAGTCGGGGCGATCGGCGCAACTACCACCGGCACCTGAACGCTGGCAGCACGCATCTGGGCCGTCAGGGGCATACGCCCGGTGTAAGCGCCGCTGGCTGCCAGCCGCCGCCAATCTGACTCCGGCGGGACGGCGCGCGCCCTGCGCCAGGCTTCCCCCAACCCCTCAAAGCGCCAGACCAGCGCCGCGCCAACGCCCAGCAGCAGCACAGCCATCACCGCCAGGATCAGGTTGCCGACCTGCGATGTATCAAGCTTGCCCAGCACTTCAATCTCATAACGGCGGTTGTAGTCGATCAGCGCACCGCTGGCGTGCCGCTCGCCCGGCGGCGCGATCGGCTGCGGCGGGATATCGGCGGGGTTGGTTGTCGCGCCGCCACCCCCACTTGCACTGCCCCCGCCACCAGATGCCTCGCCGGATACTCCCGCACTCAGGTCAACCCCCAGCGCCACGGCATAGATCCCGGCCTGATCCATGTAGTCCGCCGGATGGCAGGCCTGACAGGAAGCCTGTGGATCGGCCAGCGGGTAGACCATGCCTTCGTGGGCAGCATCCATCGCTGTCGCCTGGATGTTGCCCGCGTGGCAAAAGGCGCAAAAGTCACCGAAAGCGTGACTGATGTGCCAGTCTCCTGACCCGTTGACGGGGTATTCAGCGTTGACCTCATGGCAGTTCTTGCATGAGGTCGCCGAGGAGCCACACTGCGCCGCAGCCGGGGCTGCTGTGACCAGCAGCGTCAGCGTGATCAGCGCCATCCCCCCCGTCAAGAGCAGGAGCCATATCAACGGCTTCGCTCTTCTCATAAATTGACTCCTTATCTATGGCCCTGAAACAGCGAAAGGTCAGGTGTTATCCAGCCCGGCACTGAGCGCGTTGAACTCAGCCAGTTGCGCCTGCTCGGCCAGGCGATCGCGTAGCATGGCCCGCAGCAGATCCAACGCCTGAATGATGCGCTCATCCTTGAGGGTGTAATACACCGTTGCACCGTCGCGGGTAGCCGTGACCAGGCATCGATCGCGCAGGATTTTGAGGTGACGGGAGACGGTCGGCTGGGGCATGCCCAGCTCCTCGGCCAGCTCGCTGACATAACGTCGCTGCCCACCAGCCAGCGCGTACAGGATCATCAGACGCTTGGGGTCGCCCATGGCATGGCACACCTGCCTGTAAAGCAATTCAACTTCCTGCACCAGCTGGGAATCCATAGGCTACCCCCTGGCTCTTGTTCACATAATCGGATATTCGGATTGTCGAATAGTTTTTGGGCGCTGCCGTGTGAGGAATTTCACAGAAAGCTTGTGACAAATGTCACATAAGTTTAATGGTCGGAATTATCGGAATATATCTCTGCCTGTTTTCACCTGCCGCTCGCAGCCCCGTCGCCCGCCCCTACCGCCCCAGCGCGGCCCGCAGCGCCGGATCGTCCGTCCGGTACAGGCGCGGCACACGGGCGGTCAGCGCCGTCACGACCTCGTAGTTGATCGTGTCCGCCAATTGCGCCACCTCTTCCGCGTCGATGCGGGCCGCGCCCTGTTGCCCGATCAACACCACTTCATCTTCAACCGCCACTGCCCCGGCTTCCGAGACATCGACCACGATCTGATCCATGCTCACCCGCCCCAGGATCGGGCAGCGGCAGCCATTGATCAGGACACTACCCCGGTTGGAAAGAACGCGGTGATACCCATCCCCGTAACCAACAGGAACCAGGGCCACCGGCATCGCGCGCGGCGTGGTATACGCGCAGCCATAGCCGATGCTCGCGCCCGCTGGCAGGACGCGCACGCGGGCTACATGGCTGTGGAGCGTCAGCACCGGCTGCAGAGCAACGGGCGGCTCCACTTCAGCGGAGGGGCGCAAACCGTACATGGCAAGGCCGATCCGTACAGCGTCCAGGTGTGTTTCCGGCAGGCTCAACGCGGCGGCGCTGTTGGCAGCATGTCGCAACGGGAAGGCGATCCCCGCCGCCTGAGCCGCCTGCAGCACCTCCTGGAACACGGCAAACTGACGACGCGTATACGTCTGGTCGGCGGCATCCGCCGCCGCAAAGTGGGTGAAGATGCCTTGCAGCCGCAGGCCGGGCAGAGCGGCGAGCCGCCGCAAAAAAGGAACCACCTCTTCCGGCAACAGGCCAAAACGCCCCATGCCTGTATCGACTTTGACATGCACGGCGGCCAACCGCCCGCTGGCGACCGCCCGCGCCGATACCTGTTCGGCGATATGCGCCTCGGTGACGGTCAAAGTCAGATTATGATCCACGCCGACGATTGCCTCGGCGGGCATGGTGTAACCCAGCACCAGGATCGGGGCGGTAATGCCTTCCTGGCGCAATTGCACCCCTTCCATCACCCGGGCGACGGCCAGACACGATGCCCCGGCGAACAGTGCCGCCCGCGCCACCGCCACCGCACCATGCCCGTAGGCATTGGCCTTGACGACGGCGACAATCTGTACCGATGGGTCAATATGGGCTTTGATCGCCCGCAGATTACGCACAATAGCATCCAGATCGACCTCGATGAAAGTTAGCGGAGCTGCTATAGACGGTGAAAAGAACGTTGATTCAGGCATAATGTCCCACCTGCCCGGTAGTAGAATACGGCATGCAAAGCGATCATCACCCCGCCGGAACCGGCAAAACCCGTTTTGACGCACACAAAATTCCTGTACACTAAGCATAGCCAAAACTGCAGGAAATGGATGCCCGCCTGTCCTGTCATGAGCGGGACGCTCCAGCCTACTTGCCGGACACCGGTTCTCCGGGGCGGCAGGGCGATCCATTTCCGATCCGTTCAAGGGCCGTTCGCGGTGCGGAGTCTGGCGCTCTTGTTCTGGCCTTGCTTCCGCCTGCGACCTGCCCCAGTTGAGGTCTTTGCGCCGTGCTCGGCAAAGGAGATTGCCTATTGCTTTTGTCAGGGTAACTGAATGCGCTTCACCGCAGTCAAATAGATCAAGCATTACAAACACCAGCAGAAGGGAGAAGAAAACACTATGCCCAAGCGTCTCGTCACCCTTGCTCTGTTGGTAGCGGTGGTCGTCACCGCTTTCGGCGGCCTGCCTCTGGCGGCCCAGGAGGAGTGTAATTTTGTTGGCGAAGTGGTTATTGGGGTGATTGCCTCGCTGACGGGCGACCGGCCCAAAGTGGGGCAGAGCACCGTTGAAGCAGCCGAAATGGTGGTAGATGAGATCAACGCCGCCTGCGGCCTGAAGATCAATGACGAAAACTACGAAGTAGTCATTCTTGTGGAAGACAGCGAATCTAAGGGCGAGTCGGCGGTAGCCGCCGCTACCCGTCTGATCGTCGATGAAGAGGTGCTGGCCATCATCGGCCCGCAGGCCAGCGTGGAAGCCGTGCCCGCCGGCCAGGTGGCCAATGACCGTGAGACGCCGATGATCAGCCCGTGGTCGACCAACCCCAACACCACCCTGGATCGGCCCTGGGTCTTCCGCGCTGCCTTCCTTGACCCCTTCCAGGGGCCGGTGGTAGCTGGTTTTGTCTCCAAGGAGTTCGAGGCCAAGACGGCCGCCGTGCTCTATGACATCGCCAGCGACTACCCCAAGGGTCTGGCAGAGAACTTCCGCGATGCGGCAGTTGAGGCCGGGATCGAAATCGTCGCTTTTGAGAGCTTCACCACTGGCGACACGGACTTCAGCTCGCAGCTCACCAACATCATCCGCGCCAACCCGGATGTGATCTTCACCCCGCAGTACTACAACGAGGTGCCGCTGATCGTCCAGCAGGCCCGCCAGCTGGGCTATGAAGGCCCGATCGTCGGCAGCGACAGCTGGGGCACGCCCGACCTGCTCACGCTGTGCGGCGAAGCCTGTGAGGGGCTGTTCTTCAGCACCCATTACGCGCCGGACATCGCCACCGATGTCGCCCAGGCTTTCATCAGCCGCTACGAAGAGCTGTACGGTGCCAAGCCGGATGACGTGGCCGCGCTGACCTATGACGCCTTCCAGATGCTCTTTATGGCCATCACTAACGCCCAGTCGCTGGAGCGCGAGGACGTGCGTGAAGCCCTGGCCTCCATCGAACTGTTTGAGGGCGTCACCGGCCTGATGAGCTTCGACGAGCAGGGCGATCCGATCAAGTGCGCGGTGATCATCCAGATCAAGGATGGCGCCTTCACCTACTACGACACCGCCTGCCCGGCTGGCTTCCCACCTGAGACGGTAGAAACCAGCTCGTAACGGCCACTCACGGCGAGCGCCCCGCTGCCTGGTGGGGCGCTCGTCTTCCGTTCCGGCAGCGCCGCTAGGCGGTGGCCGGCTTCTGATCGCCGCGGCACATCCAGCCAACCGGAGAATCGCGATGGACCTGACCTTTTTGCTTCAGCAGTTCGTCAACGCCCTCCAGCTGGGCAGCCTCTATGCCCTGGTCGCCCTGGGTTACTCGATGGTCTATGGCGTGCTGCTGCTCATCAACTTCGCGCACGGCGACATCTTCATGTTCGGGGCATTCCTCGGCGTCTTCGGCTCGATGGTGTTGAAGCTGCCGTTCATCCCGACCCTGATCCTGTCCATGGTGCTGACCGCGCTGCTGGGCGTTACCATTGAGCGCGTGGCCTACAAGCCCCTGCGCCGGGCGTCGCGCCTGTCGGTCGTGATCACCGCCCTAGGCGTCGGGCTGCTGCTGGAAAATGGCATGCTGGCCCTGACCGGCGCCGACCCGCGCAACTACCCCCAGAACTTCATTGTGTCGGAGGTGTACACCATCGGCGGCTTCAGCATCACCAACGTCAAGATCATCATCATCGTGCTGGCCCTGCTGCTCTTCCTGGGCCTGTACCTGATCGTGCAACGCACCAAGTGGGGTATGGCCATGCGGGCCATTTCCTACGACAAATTCGCCGTGCCGCTGATGGGCGTCTCCCAGGATCAGATCATCTCGCTGACCTTCATGCTCGGCACGGGCCTGGGCGCCGCTGGTGGCATCCTGTGGGGCGTTGCCTTCCCCGTCCTCAACCCGTACATGGGCCTGCGGGTGGGCTGGAAGGCGTTCATCGCCGCGGTAGTCGGCGGCATCGGGGACATCCGTGGGGCCTTTGTGGGAGGGTTGCTGCTGGGCTTTGTGGAGATCTTTGTCGTCGCTCTGGGGGAACCATTTGGCATTTCCTCTACCTGGCGCGATCCGATCGCCTTTGCCCTGCTGCTGCTCATCCTGGTCGTCCGGCCCACCGGCCTGTTCGGCGTGGCCCGCCGCCAGAAAGTATAGGAGGGTGTGTCCATGCGCGAACTTCGCGGAAGGCTGGCCCGGCTGATTGCCCCGCTCCGGGAGCGGCTGCGTGACACAACCGTATTCGCCTTTCAGGTGGGCTTCCTGGCGGCGGTGATCCTGGAAAACGGGCTGCGCAACGTCGCCAGGGATGTCGGAGGCATCCGCTTCCTGGAAGAAGGGCTGGGGGATGCGTTTGCCGGCGTGCTCGGCTTCCGCAAGATCCCCAAGTTCTTTGGCCTGGTGGATATCTTTGAGCCGTTTTCCAAGCTGGATTTCTCCAGCATCCTGGCTCTATTTTTCCCTTCGCCGACTATGACGGTCGAGGCTCCACTGCAACAATCCGGCCAGGCCATCGGCGATCTGCTGAGCACATTCGTCAAAGCTCTGTTCTACCAGGGGCCGCGCGAGCCGGGCTTCTTTGACGTCCTGATCCGCGTGACGATCTACGACGTGGTGATGCTGATCATCCCCACAATCCTGATAGCCCTGTTGCTGCGGCGACCCATCGCCCGCTTCCTGCAGAGCATCCCCCGCTGGCTGGGTCTGTTCCTGCACATTGCTGCCCTTTATGTCATCGTCATGCTCTGGGGCGCTGATGGCGGCAGCCGCGAGTTGATCCTGATCTACATGGGCATCAACATCATGCTGGCCATCAGCCTCAACCTGGTCAACGGCTACATGGGCGAGTTCTCGGTCGGCCATGCTGGCTTCATGGCGGTTGGCGCTTATGTCTCCGCCATCCTGACCATGTGGCTCTTCACGGATGAGCGTGTCTTCGGGCCGGCGGTACTGCCGGCGGAATGGGGGATGCCGTTCGGTTTCATCCTGGCCCTGCTTGCGGGAGGGATGGCGGCAGCGCTGGTCGGGCTGCTGGTCGCCTTCCCTTCCTTCAAGACACGCGGCGACTACCTGGCTATCGTGACGCTGGCGGTCAACTTCATTGTCCAGGGCGTGATCAATAATATGGAAGCGATCGGCGGCGCGCGCGGGCTAAACGGCGTCCCGCTGTGGACCAACCTGACCTGGATCTTCCTGTTCGCCCTCCTTTCCGTGATCGCCATTCACAACCTGGTCAAGTCCACGCTGGGCAAAGGGATCATCGCCATCCGGGAGGACGAAATCTCGGCAAGCCTGATGGGCGTCAATACCCGCCACCTGAAGCTGGTGGCCTTCCTGGTATCGTCGTTTATTGCCGGCGTCGCGGGCGGCCTGTTCGCCCATTACCTGGCGTATGTCAACCCCGGCAACTTTGGCATCCTCAAATCCACCGAGGCGCTGGTGATGGTCTACCTGGGCGGCATGGGCAGCATCAGCGGATCGATCGTCGCCGCAGCGATTTTCACGGTGCTGATCGAGGCGCTGCGTCCGCTGGCCGTCCTCAAGTGGGTTGTCGTCCCCCTGATCCTGATCACTCTGATGCTCTTCCGCCCGCAGGGTCTGTTCGGCTTCCGCGAGGTCAGGCTCAACCTGGGCCTGCGGCAGGAAGGCTCTGCTCCGGTCGCTCCGGTCAAGGAGGCGCGCGATGCCACTGCTACAGATTGAGGATCTCACACACTACTTCGGCGGTCTACGGGCGGTCGGCGACTTCAACCTGCAGCTGGAAGAAGGTGAGTTGATCGGCCTGATCGGCCCCAACGGGGCGGGCAAGACCACCGTCTTCAACCTGGTCACCGGCGCCTACCGGCCCTCCAGAGGGCGCATCCTGTTCAACGGCCAGGACCTGGTCGGCATGCCCCCCCATGCCATCAATGCGCTGGGCATCAGCCGCACCTTCCAGACCATCCGCCTGTGGAACCAGATGAGCGTGCTGGATAACATCCTGGTGGCCAACCATCACCGGATCACTTACCGCCTGGCCGACGCCTTCCTGCAGACGCCGCGCTACCGTCGCCAGGAACAGGAATTCCGGGATCAGGCAATGGCATTGCTGCGGCTCTTCCGCCTGGAAGGGCATGCGGACGATCTGGCCAGCAGTCTGCCGTATGGCATGCAACGCCGCGTCGAGATCGTGCGCGCCCTGGCCTCCCGACCCAAGCTGCTGTTGCTGGATGAGCCGGCGGCGGGTATGAACCCCCAGGAAATCGGCGAGTTGATGGACTTCATCCACTGGATCCGCGACGAGTTCAAGCTGACCATCTGGCTGATCGAACACCAGATGCGCCTGGTGATGAACATCTGCGAGCGGATCAAGGTCATCGATTTCGGCGTCACCATTGCCGAAGGCACGCCGGACGAGATTCAGAACGACCCCCGGGTGATTGAAGCCTACCTGGGCGAGCAAGGAGAAAAGGTCTGATGCTGCTGAGTGTCAGGGATCTCTTCGTCTCCTACGGTAACATCCAGGCTGTTCACGGGGTATCGTTCGACGTTGAGGAGGGCGAGATCGTCACCCTCATTGGCGCTAACGGGGCGGGCAAATCCACCATCCTCAACACGATCGCCGGTTTGCTTTCCCCGCGCCAGGGCCAGGTGATCTACGAGGGCGAGGACATCACCCACCTGGAAGCACACCGGGTGGTACAGCGCGGGCTGGCTCTTGTCCCTGAAGGGCGGCGAATCTTTGGCAACCTGACCGTTTATGAGAACCTGCGTCTGGCCGGGTTTCAACTCTCCGGCAGCGAACTGGATCGCCGCATCCGGCGCGTCTTTGAGATTTTCGAACGCCTGGGTGAGCGCCGCAACCAGCTTGGCGATACGCTCTCCGGCGGTGAACAGCAGATGCTGGCCGTTGGGCGGGCGCTGGTTACCGGCGGCAAGCTGATGCTCTTGGACGAGCCATCGATGGGCCTGGCTCCGATCCTGGTGCAGCAGATCTTCGCCATCCTGCAGGAGATCAACGCGCAGGGCACCACCATCCTGCTCGTGGAGCAAAACGCGCACATGGCCCTCAAGCTGGCTCACCGCGGCTATGTGCTGGAAACCGGCAGCATTGTGCTGGCCGGCACCAGCGCCGAACTGGCCGCCAATCCTGAAGTGCAAAAAGCCTACCTCGGCGGCTGAACGTTTGCCCCCGCCAGGAAACAACGGAGGCCAGCCTTTGCCGCTGGCCTCCGTGTCTCTCTGGCAGTATGGGATGCTCAGGGAGTGGCAATGCTGACAAAGCGATTGCGCAGGTCGGCCAGGCGGTTGCCGATCTCCTGGGCCACCCGGCACATCAGCACATAGCCCATTTCGGGCCGCTCTTCCATCAACTTGCGCATCGCCGCGCCCTCAAAGCGGATCAGCCGCGCGCCTGTTGGCGTGTAGGCGCCCAGCGTGTACACCGCTGGCTTGCAGATGGCCGACCAGCCAACGATATCCCCCTCCACCAGTTGATCCAGGTCGGCGTAGGCATTGCGCGGCAACCGCGCCCGCAACTGGATCGTCCCGCGCAACACCAGGTAGAAGGCGTCGGCGCTGTCTTCCTCATGGAACAGCCACACCCCGTCGGCCAGGACCACCTCGTCGCTGATCATGGCCAGCGCAGTGAGAAAGGCGTCATCAAGTCCAGCAAAGAAAGGATACCGGCGCAGAATCTCAGGCGATATCATCGTAGCCTCCCAGCATCGACTCGTTCAGTACCGGGGGGACAGCGTCCGGCGGGCAGCCCAGCGCTTCCAGCACGGTCACCGCTGCCTGCGGGATGGCAGCCAGCACCGGCGGCGTGGGACGCTCGCCGAAGGTCAACACTTCCCGCGCCGTCACCGCCACGATCAGGATGGCGTCATCGGTCGGCAGCGGCACGCCCAGCCGCCGCCCCGCTGCCAGGGCGCCGGGCAGGTCGATGTCATGGGCGGCGGCGCTGTTCAACGTCACCGGCAGGGCTTCCGCCGTGAAGTGCAATACACGCCCCGGCGCTTCTTCCGGCAACCAGATCGCGTCGATCAGGATCACCCGTTCGCAGCCGATCATGGCCTCCATCAGCCCCAGCCCACCCGTCGCCAGTTCGACCACTTCTACGTTCATCCCGGCAGGCAGCAACCGCCGCACCAGCCGGGCAACGTAGATGCCGACGCCGTCATCAGTCAGGATCGGATTGCCCAGCCCGATCACCCGGACGCCTGCCAGTGGTGTGGCGGCGTCCGGGTGGCGATCAGTCGACATACTGCGCGCGGCGCTCCACCAGCGCACCGGACGAATCGTAGACGAGCACCTCCAGCGGCATCTGCCCCGGCAGGGAATGTGTGGCGCAGCTCAGGCACGGGTCATAGCTGCGGAAGGCCATCTCGATCCGGTTGAGGATGCCATCATTGACCACCCCGCCCCGGATCATGGCTTTGGCCGCCTTCTTGATGCTGTAGGTGATAGGCGCGTTGTTGTTGGTCGTACCGACGATCAGGTTGACACGGGTCAGGATGCCTTTCTCGTCAGTTTCGTAGTGGTGTGTCAGCGTACCGCGCGGGGCCTCCACCGTGCCGATGCCAACATCCGGTTTTTCCGTTGGAATCTTGCGTACGTTGGGGCTGGTGATCTCCGGGTCAGTGGCCAGTTCCAGCATCCGCTCGGCGGCATAGAGCAGTTCAACCAGACGCGCCCAGTGGGTCGCTAAAGTATGATGCACCGGCTTGCCGCCCAGAGTGGCGTAGAACTTCTCGTAGGCCTCCTGAGCCTTGGGGGTAGCCATACCGTCGGCAACATTCAGGCGGCTGAGCGGCGTGCAGGCGTACATGCCGGAGTCTTTGCCGTCAACAAAGCCCTTCCAGCCCACGTTCTTCAGGTACGGATACTTGAGGTAGCTGTACGGCTCAACATGCTCGGCGATGTGTTTGGTGTAGTCGCGCGGCTCAAAGCGGGCGAACATCTTGCCCTCAGGATCGACCACGGCGATCATGCCATCGTAGAAGTTGACATGGTTGTTCTCGTCCAGCAGGCCCATATAGTAGGTCTTCTGGGTATAAGCATCGCTGACGATCAGGTCGACATAGCCGCTGTTCTTGAGCACGATCTGGTCGAACAGTTCCAGCGACCACAGGGCGAACTCCACATTTTCCCGCGCCACCTGCTCGATGAACTGGCGCTCCGCCTCGTTGATGGCCTTGCTCATGCCGCCGGGCAGGGCTGCCACCGGGTGGATGGCCCGCCCGCCGATGATCTTGATCACTTCATGATTCTTCTTGCGCGTGTTGATCACGCGCAGACCGGCCTCTTTGCCCGCGGCGGCGATCACCCCCAGGATGTTGCGCTGGGCAGCGGGCGCATCTGGCCCGACGACGAAATCCGGCCCGCCCAGGGCGTAGAAGTGCGTGGTGTGGTCGGTGACGTAAAAGGCCGAGTAGAACAACTCGCGCAGCTTCTTGCCAGCGGGCGGCGGATCGACATGATAGAGCGCGTCGAGCGCCTTGGCCGCTGCCATGTGATGCGCTTCCGGACAGACACCGCAAATGCGGTTGGTCAGCCGGGGCATCTCTTCCGCCGGTCGCCCCAGGCAAAACACTTCAAAGCCGCGTAACTCCGGCACCTGGAAGTAGGTATTGGCGACCTCGCCGGCGTCATCCAGGAAGATCTCGATCTTGCCGTGCCCTTCCAGGCGGGTGATGGGGTCAATGGTGATTTGTTTCATCGTCGGCCTCCTAATCCGCCAGTTCAGGCTCAAGGCGCGGGACTTCTGCGATTGGCTCGGCGACCCGGCGCCCATCCTGCTGGCCCATCCGCGTCCGCCGCAGGAAGGAACGCGCCAGGCTGAAGCGGTAGAAGTACCCCGCCGGGTCGGGCAGCGTATCGAGCACGGCGTCGATCTCCTCCGGCGTCTTGGCCTCGATGACCGACGCAACAGCACTGATCAACCGCGCGCCGATATCCTCCACGCCCTCCACCGGGCCGTAGCAGCCCCGGCAGCCCATGTTGACCGACGGGCACAGCGCCCCGCAACCGGCCCGCGTGGCGATCCCGGCGCAGAACAGTCCCTGTTCCAACAGGCAAATCTCCGGATCGGGGACGATCTCTTGGGGTCGGTAGAAGCGGGTGATCTTTTTGACGTCACGCTTGCGCGGACACTCATCACAGACGGCTACATCCATGCCGATCACCGAGCCGGGCGGTGGCAGCTTGTTGGTCAGAATGGCTTCCACCGCGGCGACGACCCACTTGGCCTCCGGCGGGCAGCCAGGCAGATAGTAGTCGACCGGCACAACCTGATCGAGCGTCTTGACCGTATTCCAGAATTCCGGCAGTTCCAGTGTGCCTTCCGGCACTTCCGTCCGGAGTTGCGGCCTCACGCCCTGGGGGTTATCGGTGCTGGGCGAATCCTGGTAGATGAAGCGCAGGATATGCTCGCGATCGGTGAAGTTGGCCAGGCCGGGCATGCACCCTTCATTGGCGCAACTACCAAAGGCCACCAGCACTTTGCTCTTCTGGCGCAGCAGATGGGCCATATGGGCGTTATGGTCGTTGCGGATCGCGCCATTGAACAGGCAGACGTCGATCTCGCCATCGGCCATCGCCTCCACCTCCGCCTGCTTGAAGTCCATCGCGCACGGCCAGAAGACAATGTCAAAAGCCTCCGCCACATCGAGTAGCTTTTCGTGGGTGGCCAGTACCGCGATCTCGCAACCTCCGCAGGAGGACGCCCAGTACAGAGCCAGCTTGGGTTTGCCATTGGTACTAGCCATGTGCGACCTCCTCAAGCGATAGCACCTTCATCTGCGGCACGGGATCTTCGACCGTGTCGCGCCATTCCAGCGGCCCCAGCCGACCCACCATTTCCGTCATGGCTGCCACCTTCTCGGCGAAGATGGTCCCCTGCGCCGCCGACGCCCAGGCTAGCTGGACGCGATCCGGGTGGACGCCGAGTTGGGCCAGCGTCCGCCGCAACAGCGCCATCCGGCGCATGGCTTTGTAGTTGCCTTCCTGGTAGTGGCACTGACCGGGGTGGCAACCCATGACCAGAACGCCATCAGCCCCTTCCCGCAGCGCCTTGAGCACAAACGCCGGGTCCAGGCGGCCGGTGCACATGATCCGGATGTCGCGCAGGGTGGAGGGATAGCCCAGACGGCTGGTCCCGGCCAGGTCCGCCGCCCGGTAGGAACACCAATTACACAGGAAGCCGACGATGATCGGCTGCCGATCGCCCCAGGCGGGATTGAGTTCACTGAAGTTCGTCTTGCCCATATCATCACCCTCCTAGGCCACTTCAACCGGCTGCGGCTCAACGACTGTCACATGGCCATTCCCGGCGTGCACGTCGTAGAGCAGCCCTTCGATTTGAGCCATGATCGCCTCATACGTGAAGTGCTGGCCGCTGATCACCTGGCTGGGGCAGGCTGCCACACAGGTTCCGCAGCCTTTGCACAGCGCCGGATTGACGCGGCTGACCCCCAGGTCCTCGATGTAGTCGATCGCACTGTAAGGACACATGGTATTGCACACCCGGCAGCCGGAGCAGCGCGACTCGTCGATCTGGGCACGGATCGGTTCGATCTCCACTTCTTTCTGGCCGATCAGGCTCAACACGCGGGCCGCCGTCGCTGCCCCCTGGCCAACACTTTCCGGGATGTCCTTTGGTCCCTGGCAGGCCCCGGCGATGAAGATGCCGTCGGTCATGGTCGCCACTGGGTCAAGCTTGGGATGCCGCTCGATGAAGAAGCCAGCGTTGGAACAGCCGATCCCGAACCGATGGGCGATTTCCACCGCATCTTCCTGCGGCTCCATGGCCACCATCAGAATCACCATATCCACCGGGATGCGCCGCTGCCGACCGATCAGGGTGTCTTCCACCTGAATGATCAGCTTGCCCTCTTCGCCCGGCTGACGGGCCGCATCCGTTACCTCGGCCACGCGCCCGCGCACCATGTGCGCGCCTTCCTCCAGGATACGCACATAAAACTCCTCGTAGTCCTTGAAGCTGGCGCGCATATCGATATAGAACTGGTACACCTCAGCCTCGGTGCGCTCCTTGACCAGGTGGGCAAACTTGAGCGCAGCCATGCAGCAAGTCGCCGAGCAGTAGCGGTTAAAGCGATGATCGCGGCTACCAACGCAATGGATGATGCCCACGCTCTTGGGCGTGGTCACGCCATCGCGCAGGACCACCTTGCCACCGGTGGGGCCAGCGGCGTTGACCATTCGCTCGAACTCCATACTGGTGAAGACATTGGCCAGCCGTCCATATCCATACTGCGGAATCTGGCGGGGATCGAACGTCTTATAGCCAGTCGCCAGGACGATGTTGCCAACGCTGAGAACGAGGATTTCATCTTCCTGGTCAAAGCTGATCGCGCCGGTCGGGCAGAACTTCTCGCAAGCGCGGCAGGTGCCCTTTTGGAAGTAGATGCAATTTTCAACATCGATCACCGGGTATTTAGGCACTGCCTGCGGAAAGGGTCGGTACACTGCCGTCCGGTAGCCCAGACCGGCCTCAAAGCCCTCGTCCACCACCTTGGCCGGACAGCGCGACCAGCAGTCGCCGCAGCCGGTGCATACATCGGTGTTGATCTTGCGGGCCTTCTTACGCACACGCACGGTGAAGTTACCAATGTAGCCGTCAACCTGCTCCACTTCGCTGTAGGTCAGCAGGGTGATGTTGGGATGAGTGCCCACGTCGAACATCTTAGGAGTCAGGATGCAGGCGGAGCAGTCCAGCGTGGGGAAGGTCTTGTCCAGCTGGGCCATGTGCCCGCCGATGCTCGGCTCTCGCTCGACCATTATCACCGGGTAACCCGAGTTGGCGATCTCCAACGCCGCAGTGATCCCGGCGATGCCACCGCCAACCACCAGCGTCGTCTCCTTGATGGCCGCCTTAAACGGTTCCAGCGGTTTCAGTTCCAACGCACGCCGCACAGCCCCGGCCACCAGCGCCTTAGCTTTGTCGGTGGCCGCTGCCATGTCGTCGCGGTGAACCCAACTGGCATGTTCGCGGATGTTGGCCATCTCCATCAGGTAGGGGTTCAGGCCGGCGCGGGCCGAGACCCCCCGGAAGGTTGGCTCGTGCATGTGGGGGGAACAGGCCGCCACCACCACCCGTGTCAAGCCCAATTCCTTGATGTCTTTCTCGATCAGCTCCTGGCCCAGGCTGGAGCACATGAATCTGTAATCGCGGGCGACCGCCACATAGGGCAAAGTCTGTGCCCATTGAGCGACCGCTTCCACGTCCACCGTCCCGGCGATGTTATGGCCGCAGTGGCAGACGTAAACGCCAACACGCTCTTCAGTCATGGTTTTACGTCCTTTCCACCCTTACCTCAGCGACGCTGCCGCGAAGGCATCGGCAGGGCGTCTTTGTCGCGTCGCTTGGGCGTATGCCTGGGCGCCTCCGCCGGTACCTGGCCGATCTTGTTCAGCGCGGCCTGCGCCGGCACGATCTCGCTGCCAATGCCCAGCGCCTCCGGCTGCAGGCCAAAGGCCAGGCCCATCATCTGGGTGAAGTACAGAATCGGCAGGTTAAAGGCCGTCCCGAACCGGCGATTGACATTGCCCTGGTAGGCATCCAGGTTAAGCTGGCACATTGGGCACACCGTGACAATCACATCGGTCTGGTAAGCAGCGGCGTTGTCCAGGATCTGGCGGAGCAGTTCAAACGCCGTCTCCTCGCTGATCTGGGTCATGTGCCCGCCGCAGCAGTGGGACTTCATGGGAAAGTCCACCACCGTTGCTCCCAGCACTTCCAGCAACTGATCCATGTGCGTTGGATACTCCGGATCGTTATCGCCAAACGGGCGCACGATCAGGCAGCCGTAGTAGGGCGCCACGCGCAGCCCGGCCAGCGGGCGGGTAACCCTGGCCGCGATCGCCTCGTAGCCGACGTCATCAATGATGACATCGAGCAGGTGGCGGACGTGCAGCGTCCCTGGCTCGTAGTGCAACCCCCCGGCCGCCAGCGCCCGGTTTACCTGTTCCTTGAGCTTTGGCTCCAGGCGCATGTGGTCATCGGTTTTGCGCAGGTTCAGGTAACACGCGCTGCAGGGGGCAACCAGTTCGTGTGTCGGCTGTGCAGCAGCAATGGCCAGGTTACGAGCCACCAGGCTATAGGCTGGTAACTTGTTCAGGCTGAAGTACTCAGTCGCGCCGCAGCAGTTCCAGTCGTCGACTTCCACAAAATGCAACCCCAGGCGCTCAATCACGGCCATGGCCGAGCGCTCATACGCCCCTGCCGAGGCTTTCAACGAGCAGCCAGGATAATAAGCGTACTGTCCATTCGGTGGTGTCACCTCACACCTCCTGCTGCGCAGCGATGCGCTTGGCCTCGGTGAGGATGGCTGTGAGTTGCGGCATGTTGCGGATGGATTCCGGCAGCGGGCTGAGCCGCCCCTTGAGCATCATCTGCAAACCCAGGCTGCCCTTGCTGACCATCTTCAGCGGGTTGTGGGTCAGGTGGTAGCGCGTCGCCAGGCCAAGCTCAAAGCTGCGCCCAAAGCGTTCTACCATCCCGATAAAGCTGCTGGAAAAATCGACATGGCCGCTTTCCCGGTACTTGCCGCGCGCAATAGCCATCTGTTTGAGCGTATACATCAGGTCGGTGATGGGGATTTGCTGGGGGCAGCGCACGGTGCAGTAGTAGCAGGAGACGCAGTGCCAGGGTGTATTGCTGCTGAGCACCTCGTCTTCCATGCCGGCCATGATCATGGCAAACAACTGGCGGGGAGTGTGTTCCATGTCCGGGCCGGACGGACACGATCCGCCGCAGGAACCGCACTGCAGGCACTGCGCCAGGCTCTTCCCTCCTGGCGTGGCATTCACCACACGCTGGTAAAACGTCCTGCCGTTGGGTCCTTCGGGCATGTGGCAGCCTCCTTCTGTTGCTTCCCGGCTATTCCCTGCCCAGGGGCCGGAAGACCTTGGGCGCACCCGACCACAGCTTCAACCGGGTGGTGCCCGGGGGCGAAACCGTAGTCCCTAAGGCCAGCGTGATCACCAACCGTGGCGGCAAAGGGACAGCGAAGGATGGCTGGTATTCAGTTAGCCTGTCCAAAGCGGGCCTACGTGACGACAAACCGCTGCGAGGAGGGCAATGGCGGCGGCAATGAAGCGATGAGCAGGAGGAACTCCTGTCCCGACGCTGGTGAAACGGTCTACACACATTGCTATGGCTGACACACTCATTCCCATTATAGGAGTAAAAAGGTAAAAGATTGTGAATGCATTCACAATTCATGCCATATTCGATGAGATTTTGTATATATTGTACAATAAGCATTTGTGCCAGAATCACCCTTCTAGTGAGCATATCTGGGCAAATTATATAAATTAACACATAATATAATATAATATATTATGAGTATAATGATAATCTATTCCTATGCAAAAGGTTGCTCCGAGGCGATAAACAGGCTCACCGCCCCCTACCCGCGACCAGATCTCCCGGCTGAAGCCTGCCCGACGCCACCTGCATCAGGCGCCATTTCGGGCCGATTTTGACGTGATATTTTTCACTTGACAGCACCGGTCAAAAAAAAGGAACATATAAAAAACCGCAAACCCAGTGCTACCCGACGGTTCACCGCCCCCTCCACCGCAGCCAGACCGCCGTCTGTTGTTATCGTCCCGTAGTCTCAGCGTCCAGGGCAACCTGTCACGACCGGTCTGCCCGCTTTCCGCCAGAATGTATCGACCGCCAAGTGAGTACAGAAAGCAAGCGCCCATGACTCAACTGACCCTTTCCCTGCCCGCCATGTATGGTGATCACCATGTCACCGAAGTGCGACGCATTCTGCTGGCGCTCCCCGGTATCCACCGTGTGTACGCCAGCAGTTGCTTTCAACTGGTTGAAGTGGATTACGACCCGGAGGCGGTGACGGAGGCGGTGATCACCGCCGCGCTGGAAGAGGCCGGTTACCTGCAGGCCCCCGAAATTCCTGCGGAGCTTGACCAAGCCCCTTACGGGCGCGACGACGACACGACGTTCTTCCGCCACACTGCCGCCTACCAGCAGACCCACAAAGTGGTCGGCTTTGCCCAGCAAACCCCCACCCCGGCGCGCCCTCTCTGGCCGTGTCCGGGGATTGGGGTCGTTCGCCGGACAAACGAGGAATAGGGGACACTGACCATGGCCAAAGACAAACGCAGCCCTGAGGAACACTCCATTGATCCCGCCGCACAGCAAATGCTGATCCGCGCCGAGCAGCTGGGGCTTGGCACAGCCTTCAGCCGCGCCGACGACATGGCTCCCTGTAACATCGGCTCAGCGGGGATGTGTTGCAAAATGTGTGGGATGGGTCCCTGCCGCCTGACCAAAGAAGGGCAGACCGGCGTCTGCGGCGCAACCATCGACACCATCCAGGCCCGCAACCTGACCAGAGCGATCGCCGCTGGCGCCGCCGCCCACTCCGACCATGGTCGCGATATGGCCTTCCTGCTTAAAGCCGTCGCCAACAATGAAGCGGAAGGCTATACCATTCGTGATGTGGCCAAGCTGCGTACTGTCGCTGCCCACTACCACATCTACACCGAGAATCGCTCGCCACAGGACATCGCCAAAGACCTGGCCGAGCTGTACATTTCTCAGTTCGGCCAGCAGCATGGCCAGGTGGCGCCAATCATCCGCGCGCCGGAAAAGCGCCAGCAGCTCTGGAAGAAGCGCGGGGTGATCCCACGCGGTGTCGATCGCGAAGTCGTCGAGGCGCTACACCGCACCCACATCGGCGATGACCAGAATGCGGAACACATCCTTGAACATGCCATCCGCACCGCGCTGGCCGACGGCTGGGGTGGTAGCATGATGGCGACTGATATCTCGGATATTCTCTTCGGCACGCCGGCCCCGATCCTTGGCCAGGCCAACCTGGGCGTGCTCAAGAAGGATATGGTCAACGTGGTTGTGCACGGCCACGAACCCAGCCTCAGCGAGATGATTGTCGCTGCCTCGCAGGATCCGGAGATCATCGCCTACGCGCGGGCAGCGGGGGCGAATGGCGTCAACCTCTCCGGAATCTGCTGCACCGCCAATGAAATCCTGATGCGCCAGGGCATCCCCGCCGCTGGCAACTTCCTGCACCAGGAACTGGCCATCCTGACCGGCGCAGTGGAAGCCATGGTCGTTGATGTGCAGTGCATCATGCAGGCTCTGGTTGGGCTGGCGCAGAACTTCCATACCAGAATCATCACCACCTCGCCCAAGGTGCAGATCAAGGGCGCCCTGCACATCGAGTTCGACGAACACAAAGCGCTGACTGTCGCCAAGCAAATCCTGAAAGCGGCCATTGACAACTTCAAGAATCGCGGCGAAACACACATCCCCGATGTCCGTGAGAGCCTGATTCCCGGCTTCTCGCACGAGTACATCAACTATATGCTGGGGGGCAGCTACCGCGCTTCCTTCCGCCCGCTGAACGACGCGATCATGGCCGGGCGTATCCGTGGGGTAGCGGCCATCGTCGGCTGCAACAACCCGCGCAGTTCCCAGGACTACCTGCACACCAAGGTAACGCGCGAACTGCTCAGGCAGGACGTACTGATCGTGCAGACCGGCTGCGGGGCGATTGCCAGCGCCAAGCTTGGTCTGTTGCTGGGAGAAGCCGGATTGGATCAGGTCGGGCCGGGCCTGCGGGAAGTGTGCGAGACAGTCGGCATCCCGCCCGTGCTGCACATGGGTTCCTGCGTAGATAACAGCCGTATCCTCACCGTCCTGACCCAGATGGTGGAGGAAGGCGGTCTGGGCGATGACATCGACCAGATTCCGGCGGTCGGCCTGGCTCCCGAATGGATGAGCGAGAAGGCCCTGGCCATCGGCACGTACTGCGTGGCTTCCGGCGCCTATGTGATCTTCGGCGGCTCATCGCCAGTCAGCGGGATGCCCGATCGTGTTGCCGACAGCGACATCGTGGCCCACTACATCAGCGAGGGCTGGGAGAAAGCCTACGGCGGCAAACTGGAGTTTGTCCCCGACCCGGATGAGATGATCCGCCGCACCCTGGCTCATATCGACAAGAAGCGTGCCGCCCTGGGCCTGCCCGCCTACGATCCAACCCGCTTCGGGCGCAGTGGCGATGCGCGGATGCTGGAGCTGGAAAAGCTGCCGCTGGCCGAACGCCAGGCCGCGCTATACGGCGCGTCAAACCGCTAAGGAGGGGGGTTATGTCTCGCTATATTGCTACCCGCGCCATTCGCGGCGCCAACCTGCTCGTCTCCGAAGCGGAAGCCATGCTGGAGCGAGCGCTGGCGGAAAAAGGCCCGGATACACCGGTGGCCTTCCCCAACACGGCCTACTACCTGCCGTTGATCTACGGCATGACCGGCCAGGCCGTGGAAACGCTCGGCGGGCTGCAGCCGGTGCTGGCCCATGCTCGCCAGTTACTGCACCCCTTGCCCTCCTCCCGCCACTGGACGCCTTACCTGGGGGAGACACTGGATAGTGGCATGGCAACGCTGCTTGCCGCAGAAGCCATCGAGGCCATCCGCTTCGCTTACGGTCTCCAGCCGGAGCGTATGCCCGGTTTTCACCTGGCCGGGGGCACAGCCTTCACCAGCCCGGACAACCATCTTGCCGGCCCGGGTGACCTGGCTGGACATCTGAACGGGCCGATCGACGATATCCAGCTGCGTTCCTGGGGCATCCAGCTGGTGGACGGGCGTATGCCCGGCTTTGCGGCGATCGTCGGGGCGGCCAAGTCCAATGAAGTCGCCGTCAAGATCGTGCGGGAACTGCAACGCCGTAATATCCTCTGTTTCCTCTCCGGCAACGTTAACGGGCGTAGCATCATCCACCAGTTGATCGAGGAAGGTGTAGAACTGGGCTACGACACCTACACTGTCCCCTTCGGTACAGACACGATCAGCGCCATCTACGCCCTGGGCTTCGCCGTGCGTTCGGCCCTGACCTTCGGCGGGCTAAAAGGCGGTCAGGCGCGCGAAATCCTGCTCTATAACAAGGAGCGCGTCTTCGCCTTCGTGCTGGCGCTGGGCGAAGTCGATGATCTCAAGTATGCGGCGGCGGCGGGCGCGATTAACTTCGGCTTCCCCGTCATCGCCGATACTGTCATCCCGGAAATCCTGCCGACCGGCGTGACCACTTACGAGCACGTGGTCAGCATGCCCTTCAACGAGATCGAAGGCAAGGACGATCTGGAACGTGCCGAGCGGCTGGTGCAGAAATGCATCGAGGTGCGCGGCGTCAAGATCCAGGTGACTGACGTGCCCGTGCCGGTGCCCTACGGTTCAGCCTTTGAGGGCGAAGTCGTACGCCGGGCCGATATGCGCGTCGAGTTCGGCGGCAAGTACTCCCGTTGCTTCGAATACCTGCGGATGGCCAGCCTGGACGAAGTGGTCGATGGCCGGATCGAGATCATCGGCCCCACCTTCGACCACATCGAAGAGCAGGGCCACATGGACATGGGCATCTTGGTGGAGGTCGCCGGGCGGCAGATGCAGGAGGACTTCGAACCCGTCCTGGAGCGACAGATCCATTATTTTATCAACGGTGCATCGGGCATCCAGCACATCGGCCAGCGCGATATCGCCTGGATCCGCATCTCCAAGGCTGCGGCTGACAAAGGCTTCAACCTGGAGCACTTCGGCAAAATTCTGCATGCCCGCTTCCACGCCGACTTCGGCGCTATCGTGGACAAGGTGCAGGTGACGATCCTGACCGATCCGGAGCTGTTACAGCAGTGGCTGGCCAAGGCCCGCGAAGCCTATGACTACCGCAACAAGCGCCTGGCCGACCTGACCGATGACCGGGTTGAGGAGTTTTATTCGTGCACGCTATGCCAGTCTTTCGCCCCGGATCACGTCTGCATCGTCAGCCCGGAGCGGCTGGGGCTGTGCGGCGCGTACAACTGGCTGGACTGCAAGGCCTCCTACAGCATCAACCCCACCGGCCCCAACCAGCCGATCAAGCTGGGCAAGGTGCTGGACCCGGTCAAAGGTTACTGGGAAGGCACCAATGCCTACGCCAAGATCGGGTCGCATGGCGCCGTTCAGGAAGTCTCCATGTACTCGATCATGGAGAATCCGATGACGGCCTGCGGCTGCTTTGAGTGCATCGTGATGCTCATCCCTGAGGCCAATGGTGTGATGGTTGTCAGCCGGGAAGACCCCAGCATGACCCCGGCGGGCATGACCTTCAGCACACTGGCCGGCATGGCGGGTGGCGGGTTGCAGACGCCGGGCGTGATGGGCGTTGGCAAGTACTACCTGGTCAGCCCCAAGTTCATCTCCGCCGATGGCGGGCTGAAGCGCGTCGTCTGGATGAGCAGTGTCCTGAAGGAAACCATGGCCGAAGAACTGCAGGCCGCCGCAGAACGCGAAGGTGACCCGGACCTGATCGCCAAGATCGCCGACGAGCGCCATGTGACGACGGTCGAGGAACTGCTGGCCTGGCTGGAGGAGCACAACCATCCGGCCCTGGTCATGGCCCCGATCTTTTAGAGCGCACACCCGGAGAAGCTGACACGGATGACCGAACGTGTGCTGGTTCGCGATTTGATGACGGTGGGCGTCAAGACATGCACGCCGACAACGCCCATCGTCGACCTGGCTCGCTTGATGCTGGAGCTGGATCTGGAAGCAATTGTTGTCCTCGGGTCTGACGGGCACGCCGTCGGTGTGGTCAGCCGCGACGATCTGGTGCGCGCTTATACGCGCGACGACTGCCGCTCGCTGACCGCCGAAGCGATCATGACCGACGGTGTGCCGCAGGTCCCGCCGGACATCCCCTTAACCGCCGCCGCCCAGATCATGCGGGATCGTGGCATCCGCGCGGTCTTCCTGATGCATCACGCCGGCGGCATCACGTATCCGGCAGCCATGCTGACCTATACCCATCTCCTGCGCCATCTCTGCGCCCAGGACGACGATGAACTGAGCGATCTCGGCATCCGCAGAGATCGCCAGCCGCCGCTCGATTCATTCAAGCAGCGGCGGGATGCTGCCCGCCGCCGCTCCCATCCTGCAGAGGAGTGATTCTATGCCTGTAGATATTCCCAAGGACAAATGGCCCGGCGCCGTCCGCACCATCACTCTTGGCGCCACCCCCGCTGAAGGCGGCACGCGGGCCAGGACGGTCACCGTCGGCGGGGAAAAAGCCCTGCCCTATATGCACTTTGAAGCGGAAATGCCGTACCGGCCGGTCATTGCGCTGGAGATCAAGGATCGCCGCCCCGATGACTGGTCGCCCCTGTTGCTGGAAGAATGGGGCGAAGCCGCCAATGATCCTGCAGCCTGGGCAAAGGCCGCCGAAACCGCTGGCGCTGACCTGCTGGTGCTGGCGCTCAGCCTGACCGGTGCGGATGGCCAGCCGACCACCCCGGCAGCCGCCGTTGCAGCGGCGAAGGCTGTGCTGGCGGCCAGCGGCCTGCCACTGATCGTTTTTGGCCCCGGCCAGGCCGAGGCCGACAACACCCTGTTGCTGGCCGTGGCAGAAGCGACCAAGGGCGAACGCCTGGCCCTGGGCATCTGCGAGGATAAGAACTACCGTACCATCGTTGCCGCCGCGCTGGCCAACGACCACCTGGTCACCGCCCGCACGCCAATGGATGTCAACCTGGCCAAGCAGCTTAACATCCTGATCAGCGACATGGGTCTGCCGCTGGATCGTATCCTGATGGACCCCACCACCGGCGCGCTCGGCTACGGGATCGAGTACGGCTACTCGGTCATGGAGCGTCTGCGCCTGGCTGCGCTGCAGGGCGACGCCATGACCCAGTTCCCCATGATCGTCACCCCTGGCTTTGAAGCCTGGAAGGCTAAAGAGGCCAAGGTCGGCCAGGGTGTACCCGCCGAATGGGGCGACTGGCGGGAGCGGGCCATCACGTGGGAGACCCTGACCGCCATCACCCTGCTTGAATCCGGCGCAGATATCGTCGTCCTGCGCCACCCGGAGAGCCTGCGCCGCGTACGTGCGGCCATCGACGATCTGATGACGGCGCCGGTCACCGCTTGAAGGCGAGGAGAATAGCGCAATGGCACTCTCAGGCATTCAAATCTACAAGCTGCTGCCGCAGACCAACTGTAAGGACTGCGGGTATCCCACCTGTCTCGCCTTCGCCATGAAGCTGGCGGCCAAACAGGCTGAGCTATCCGCCTGCCCGCATGTCAGCGAGGAGGCCAAAGCCCAGCTCTCCGAGGCCGCTGAGCCACCCATCCGCCTGGTCACGCTGCAGGCGGACGGTCATGAAATCAAAGTCGGCAATGAGACCGTGCTCTTCCGCCACGAAAAGAAGTTCTTCAACAAGCCCGGCCTGTTCATCCGCGTGTGTGACACTGACCCCGCCGAGACCATCCGGGCGCAGGTCGCCGCCGCCGATAGTTACCGGGTCAGCTATGTAGGTATGGCGCTCACGCTGGATGGCTTCGCGGTGGAGGCGGAAAGCAACGATGCTGGAACCTTCGCTGCCGCGGTCAGTGCGGTACGCGCCGCCAGCGCCCGCCCGCTGATTCTGATGAGCCGCGACCCGGCGGTAATGGCCGCTGGTCTGCGTGCCATCGACGGCGAAAGTCCGCTGATCTACGGCGCGGACTCCGCCAACTGGCAGGCCATGGCTGACCTCGCCCGCCAGCACAACGCACCGCTGGCCGTGCTGGGCAACTCGCTGGATGAACTGGCCGAATTGACCGAAAAAATCAAGGAAACGGGCGTCAGGGACCTGGTGCTCGATCACGGCGCACGCAGCATGGGCGCCGCCCTGATCCGCCAGACTCAGATTCGCCGCCTGGCGCTGAAGCAAAACTTCCGCCCGCTGGGCTTCCCGATCATCGCTTTCGCGGGGAACGACGCGCCCGGCGGCCAGGCGGTCATGGCCGCCCAGGCCATCGCTAAATATGCGGGCTTCGTCGTCCTGGACTCCTTTGCCCCGGAGACGGTCTACCCGCTGCTGGTGCTGCGGGAGAACATCTACACCGATCCACAGAAGCCGATCCAGGTGCAGCCGGCCCTGTATGAGATCAACAATCCTTCGCCGGAAGCCCCGGTGCTTGTTACCACCAACTTCAGCATCACATACTTCAGCGTGGCCAACGAAGTGGAAAGCAGCGGGCTGCCTGCCTGGTTGCTGGTCACCGACGCGGAAGGCATGAGTGTCCTGACCGCCTGGGCAGCGGGCAAGTTCGACGCTGAGCGCATCGCCAAAGCGGTCAAAGGCTTCAACGTCGCCGACAAAGTCAGCCGCAAGCGCCTGGTCCTGCCCGGCCATGTGGCCGTCCTTTCCGGCGAACTGGAGGAAGAACTGCCGGACTGGGAGATCCGCGTCGGCCCGCGGGAGGCGGTTGACCTGCCCGCCTTTATGAAACAGGCGCTTTAGCCGGGCGGGGGTGCATCTGCTGGCCTGAGGCACTGCCCCCGCCCCGATTGGATGGGAACCTGCAATAAGGACAACGTCGCCCATGACCCATCTTGTCACCTTCGATGCCGCGCCGGAGCCAGTGCGCGTCCCGACCGGCACTCTGCTCTCCGAAGCGGCGCGCCTGGCCGGGCTGAATCTGATGCAGCCCTGCGGCGGGCAGGGCCGCTGCGGGCGCTGCGCCGTCCGGATCACCGCCGGGACTGCCCGCCGTCGCAGCAGCCTGCGCCTGAGCGCTGAGGATATCGCCGCTGGCTGGGCGCTGGCCTGCCAGACGGTCGTCGAGGGCGATGTAACTGTCGCCGTCCCGCCCCAGGAAGCCATTGAGCGCCGCCTGACCACCGACCGCACCGCCCGCGAAGTTGAGGTGCCGCCCGGCTACAACCCGGCCCGTGACCAGACCGTCCGCCGCCTGAACCTGACTCTGCCACCGCCCAGCCTGGACGACCAGACCGACGACTGGAGCCGCCTGCAGACGGTCATCCGCCAGGAAGCCGGCCTCGCCGTCAGCCGTCTCGAACTGGACCTGCTGCGTCGGCTGGGGCGTATCCTGCGCGATGGCGAGTGGCGGGTTACAGCAGTGGTAGAGGACGGCCCGGCGGAGGCCCGTCTGATCGACCTGCGCCCCGGCCACACGCCGGAAGATACGCCGCTGTGGGGCGCAGCGATCGACATCGGCACGACCACCGTCACCCTGTGGCTGGTCGACCTGCTGACTGGCCGGGTGGCCGCCCAGGTTGCCGAGTACAACGGCCAGATCGCCCGCGGCGAGGACGTAATCTCGCGCATTATTTACGCCAGCAAGAACAACGGCGGGCAGGAGCTGCAGCAGCTGGTGCTGGAGACGATCACCGCCCTGCTGGAAGCCGCCTGTGCCCGCGTCGGGGCCAGCCCGTCCGAGGTGGTCAAAGCCACCTTCGCGGGCAACAGCACCATGATCCACCTGCTACTGGGCATCCCGGCGGAAAGCATCCGCCTGATGCCGTTTGTGACAGCCGTCAACCACGTGCCACCGCTGACCGGGCGCGAGATCGGGCTGCCGATCCACCCGGCAGCGGCAGTGGATTGCCTGCCAGGCGTGGCCAGCTATGTCGGCGCGGATATCACCGCCGGTGTGCTTTCCTCCGGCCTGGACGACGCAGAAGCTGCCACGCTGTTCATCGACATCGGAACCAACGGGGAGACCGTGCTGGGCAACCGCGAGTGGCTGCTGACCTGCGCCTGCTCCGCCGGCCCGGCCTTTGAGGGGGCAGGGGTATTACACGGCATGCGCGCCACCCGTGGCGCGATCGAAGAGGTCTGGATCAACGGGGCCAGCTACGAGCCAACCTTCCGCGTGATCGGGGGCGTCCCGCCACGCGGGCTGTGCGGCAGCGGGCTGATCAGTCTGCTGGCGGAGATGTTCCTGACCGGCGTCGTTGACAAAGGCGGGCACATCAATACCACCCTGCCCACGCCCCGAGTCCGTGTCGGCGATCACGGGCCGGAGTATGTGGTCGCCTGGGCGGCGGAATCGGCCACCGGCAACGACATCGTCATCACCGCCGTGGATATCGACAACCTGCTGCGGGCCAAAGCTGCCATTTACGCCGGGTTCAGCGTGCTGGCGGATAGCGTCGGCATGCCGCTGGTCGACGTTGACCGGGTGCTGGTTGGCGGTTCCTTTGGCCAGTACATCAATGTAGAAAAGGCGGTTGAGATCGGCCTGCTGCCGGATATCCCCTGGGAGCGCTTTAGCTTCCTGGGCAACACTGCTGTGCGCGGCGCATACCTGGCTCTACTGGACCGCGCTGCTCGCGAGCGGGTGCGGTCCATTGCCAGCCGCCTGACCTATATCGAGCTTTCCGCTGATAACCGCTTTTACGAAGCGTTTACTTCCGCGCTGTTCCTGCCCCACACCGACCTCTCCCGCTTCCCGACGGTGCAGGCAGCCAGGGCGACATGAAAGGAACGGCCATGTATATCATTGGTGAGAACATCCACATCATCTCCCAGCGCGTCAAAGATGCGCTGGCCGCCAAGGATGCCCGCTTCTTCCAGGAGCTGGCCGTCCAACAGGTGGAAGCCGGGGCCCAGGCCTTGGACATCAACCTCGGCCCGCGCAAAAAGGATGGCACTGAAGTCTTCCCCTGGATGGTGGAAACCATCGAAGCGGTCGTCGATGTCCCCCTCAGCTTTGACAGCACCAACCTGGAAGGCATCGAGGCCGGGCTGAAGAAGGTTACCAAGGCCCAGCCGATCATTAACTCCACCTCGGCGGAAGAAGAGCGACTGGAGAAGGTACCGCTGGTCGCCAAGCGGTATAATACGCGCCTGATCGCGTTGACGATGGGCAAGAGTGGCATCCCGGTGAGCGCCGACGAGCGGGTCAACATCGCGCTGGAGAAGCTGATCCCCCGCGCCCTGGAGATCGACTTCCCCATCTCCGACCTGATCATCGACCCGCTGGTGCTGACCGTCTCCGGTTGTCAGGAATACTGCCCGGAGCTGATCGAGGCTATCCGCACCCTGCAGTTCGCCTGGGATCCGCCGCCGCCGATCTCGGTCGGGCTGTCGAATGTGTCGAACGCCGTCCCGCGGGAGAACCGGCCGCTGATCAACCGCGTCTACTGTGTGATGCTGATGGGTGTCGGCCTGAAGATGATGATCGCCGATCCATTAGATGTTCTGCTGAAAGAGGCGATCCGGATTGTCGAACAGCGCGACGCCAGCACGCCGGTTGGCCGCCTGTACCTGACCCTGCACGACCGTGTCGCCGCCGGGGAAGAATTGACTGTTGACGATGTCGATATGAGCGATCCTGAGCAGGTCGCCATCTGGAAAACGGTGCAGATCCTGCTTAACAAGGTGATCTACGCCGACTCGTACTTGCAGCAGGCCACCACAGCCTAGCTGCCACAACCGTACACAGGAGGCGCACCATGCCTGGTTTCACTCCCGGCCGCCGCTGGCAGCCGCCCTTCTACCCCTTCAAGCGCGAGCCATTTGGCCGCCGGATGCTGGCCCAGCTGGAACGCTGGGTCAAGGGGCCGCTGTTCGGGTGCCGCATGTGCGGCAACTGCCTGCTGCAGGAGACAGCTTTCATCTGTCCAATGGAGTGCCCCAAGGGCCTGCGCAATGGCCCCTGTGGCGGCTCCACGCCGGAACATTGCTACGTCGATGAGACGCGCCCCTGCATCTGGTACAAGATCTACGACCGCTCTTTCCGCATGGGTCGCGAGGACAAGCTGCTGGAAGTCCTGCCACCCCTGGACTGGGATAAGGTCGGCGGCGAGACCTGGGGGGATGTTGTTGTTCAGGTTCGCAAGCTGGGCGTAGGCAGGGTTGCTCGTGGCCTGACCAGCCGCGACCCCGGCACACGGGCCGTCACCTGGGATGCGATCTTCCGCCCGGTGCGCCAGCCGGATTGGTGGGGCGGCGATGATCAATATCACCCGCCCGCCTACACCGAGCCAGTCTCCAACCTGGAGCGCCGCCTGCGGGCCGGGGAGTTCGTCGTGACGGCGGAGGTTGCCCCACCGATGAGCACGGCCACCGGCAAGCTCTGCCGCAATGTGGAACTGATCCGCCCCTATGTAGCCGCCGTCAATTTCACCGATAACCCCTCGGCTACACCGCGCATGTCCAGCCTGGCCTGCAGCATGCTGGCCTTGCAACATGGCGCGGAGCCAGTCATGCAGATCGCCGCCCGCGACCGGACGCGGATGGGCCTGCAATCGGAAGTTATCGGGGCCAGTGCGCTGGGCGTGCGCAACATCCTGTGCCTCTCCGGCGATCATGCCCGCATGGGGCCGGCGCCGGTTGGCCGTTCGGATGTCGTTGACATCGATGCGGTGCAGATGCTCTGGATTCTGCGCCGGATGCGCGACGAGGGCATTTACCTGGATGGCCGCCAGATCAAGAACCCGCCGCAGTACTTCCTGGGCGCGGCGGCGGCGCCCTTTGCCTCGGAGCCGCGCTTCCAGGCCCTGCGCGAACACAAGAAGGTCAACGCCGGGGCGCAGTTCTTCCAGACCAACCTGGTCTACGACCCGGATGGCTTTGAGGTCTGGCTGAACGCCCTGGCCCAGCGCAACATCCTGGACAAGGTCTACATCCTGGTCGGGATCACCCCGCTCAAGAGCCTGAAGATGGCCCAGTATATGCACCACGACGTGCCCGGCGTCGTCATCCCGGAGCGCCTGCTCAAGCGGCTGGAAGCAGCCGGCGACGGTGTGGAGGAGGAAGGCGTTCAGATCGCGCTGGAGCTGATCGAGGCGATCAAAGGCAAGCAGGGCGTCCATGGCATCCACCTGATGGCCGTGGGCTGGGAGGAGATCGTGCCGCGCATTGTGCGCGAGGCCGGGCTGCTGCCACCGGACTTTGTGGAGCCGGAGCGGGCTGTGACAGCGGACATGCCGCAGGCCTGAGGCCGGGCGCCGCGGCGCCAACATTGTTATTCAGGGGGGCGCGAGGACAGACGTCGAGGGTCCATACGCGCCCCTTGAGCGCAAGGACGGGCATACCATGAAACTCGCCATCAGCGGCAAAGGCGGCGTGGGCAAGACGACCCTGGCCGCCCTGCTGGCCCAGGCTTACGCCGATGCCGGGCGTGATGTCCTGGCCGTTGACGCCGACCCCGCCCCGTGCCTGGCCGGGGCGCTGGGCTTCCCACCGGAACTGCGCGCCCGGCTGCGCCCGATCGCCGAAATGGACGACCTGATCGAGGAGCGTACCGGCGCCAAACCGGGCACGATCGGCGGATTCTTCACGCTCAACCCGCGCGTCGACGACCTGCCGGAGCGCTTCAGTGTCGTCCATCGCGGCGTGCGCCTGCTGGAAATGGGCGGGGTCGATACAGGCGGCTCAGGCTGCATCTGCCCGGAAAGCGCCATGCTCAAGACGCTGTTCACCCACCTGCTCTTCCGCCAGGATGACGTCCTGATCCTGGATATGTACGCCGGGGTGGAGCACCTGGGGCGGGCCACTGTGGACTTCGTCGACGCCATGATCATCGTCGTGGAACCGACCCGGCGCAGCCTGGGCACCGCCGCGCAGATCAAGAAACTGGCGAACGACATCGGCCTGCAGCGCCTGTGGCTGGTCGCCAACAAGGTGCGGGATGACGACGAGCGCGCCTTTGTTCAGGCGGAAACGCCCGGTATCCCGCTGCTGGGGATGCTGCCCGCCGACCTGGCGGTTCAGGAAGCCGACCGGCTGGGCGTGGCCGTATACGACCACGTCCCGGCCCTGCGTGCGGCAGCGACGGAAATGGCCGACCGGCTGAGTCGCGGGTGACCGGCCTCCCCGGCGCGTGGTATAGTCACTGCAACGTCGCATACTCTGTAGCTATCTATGGCCCTCAGGAGAAGCCAACCATGACCACCACCATCGCACTCGCTGGCAAAGGCGGGGTCGGCAAGACCACCATCGCCGGGATGGTGATCAAGTACCTGGCCCAGAGCCAGCCCGGCCCCATCCTGGCCATCGACGCCGACCCTTCCAGCAACCTCAACATGGTGCTCGGCCTGCCGCTGGAATGGACGGTAGGCGATATCCGCGAGGACATGCTCGCGCAGGTCAAAGAATCGCTGACGGCCGGCGGCGCGGCGATGGGCGCGCTGCCCGGCGGCCTGAACAAACGTGACTATCTGGACCGCGAGATCCGTTCTGCCCTGGCTGAAGGCGACCGCGTCGACCTGATCGCCATGGGTCGCCCGGAAGGTCCCGGCTGCTACTGCGCCGTCAACCACAACCTGCGCGAGGTCATTGACGGCATCAGCCGCCATTACCGCTACGTGGTCATCGACAACGAGGCCGGTATGGAGCATCTCAGCCGCCGCACCACCCGTGACGTACAGATTCTGCTGATTGTCACCGATCCCACCCAGCGCGGCCTGGTCGCCGCCGGGCGCATCGCCGCGTTTCAGCGCGAGATGGACATCCACATCGAGCGCAGCTACCTGATCGTCAACGGTCTGCGGGGGGAGACGATCCCCGCACCATTGCAGGCCCAGATCGACAGCCTGGGTGTACCCTTCCTGGGCGCAGTGCCTTATGACGCCGGGCTGAGCGAGCTGGAGTTCAGCGGGCAGCCACTGGTCAACCTGAGCGATGAGTCGCCGGTCTATCGCAGTGTGGCGGATATGCTGCGCCGGATTCTGTAGGTTCCCTCCCGCCCCTGTCAAATCAAAAGATAATGTTACCGAGCGGAGACGGTTCGTTCATTTGATAATGTTACCGGGCTGTCCTCTCCTTTCTGGGAGTGTTGGGGAGCGAATAGGGTCAAGTAGACGTTCTGGGTATCGCCGGGAGCGGCGAGCGGCAAGGCAAAAAGCTGGTCGAGCAGGTCATAGATGCGCTGGCGTAAGCGACGGGGATTGGTGGCCTGGCGAAGCG